>JAURHL010000073.1 GCA_030833305.1 Acidimicrobiales bacterium
CCATTCGATGCTCTTCTGGCCCAGACCCGGGGTCGGGTACGAATAGTGGACCTTGTCCCCCACCCGCAACCAATGCTGGTGTCCGGTGCGCACGCACACGATGTCGCCGGGCATCACCGTGATCCCTCCGAGGGCCGCCGCCTTGTCCAGATCGTCCGCTCCGATGGCATACGCGTCGTCGAAGAAGTCGACGCCGTGCAGACGGGCGATGTCGAGCAGGATTCCGCGCGACACCACGGGCCCCACCTTCTCGATACCAAGTTCGGTGCTGCCGGTTTCGTCGGTGGTGGTGTCGGACAGGCCGTTGTACAGCAGTCCGTCGTAACCGACGTGTGCCAACGAATCCAGGTGCGTCGACGCTTGGACACCCATGGTCACCGCGTCGTCACTGGAGGTGAAGTCGCCCGGGTCCCCCGACATCGAGTGATTCAGCGAGATCATCTTGCGTTCGGGGTTCACGCGGCCCGGGATGAACCCCAACTGCGGTCCGTCCTCGTCGAAGGGATACGTGAGCGAGAACACCTTGCCCTGTCGGGCGGCGGCCATGCCACGGCGCACCGCCGCCTCGTCGATGAGGTTCAAGGTGCCCCGTCGGTCGTCCGCGCCCCAGCGTCCCCAATTGGAGACGCGAGCCGCCATGTCGCGCAAGTAGTCGGGCATCGTCATGTCGTCGCCTCCCCGTCAGCCGTACACCAACTCGGCCATCGTGCGCAGAGTGTCGGGTGAACCACCGATGATCAGGGTGGTGACCTTGCTCTCCTTCCACGCGGCCAGGTCGTCGCGAATCTTGGCCGCCGGGCCGACCAAACAAATCTCGTCCACCATTTCCTTGGGAACCGCGGCAATGGCCTCGGCTTGCTTGCCGTTCAGGAACAGGTTCTGGATCGTGTCGACGGCTTCCTCATAACCGAGACGACGGAACACGTCGGCGTGGAAGTTCATCTCCTGGGCTCCCATTCCCCCGACGTACAGAGCGATGGTCGGACGCGCGCGGTTGTACGCGGCTTCGATGTCGTCGTCGATGAAGGTGGTGGCCATGGCCAGGATCTCGAAGTCGTCGGGAGTGCGCCGCGCGCCCGGCCGCGCGAATCCCTCGGCCAGATGCTGGGCGTACATGCCCTCGTGACGAGGCGCGTAGAAGATGGGGAACCAACCGTCGGCGATCTCGGCCGCCAACGCCACGTTCTTCGGACCCTCGGCACCCAAGAAGATGGGCAAGTCCGCTCGAACGGGGTGCGTCATCACGTTGAGGGCCTTGCCGAGACCCAAACCGTCCCGGGCCGGGATCGGGTACTCCGGTCCGGCATTGGAGAGACGCTCCTCGCGCTTCAGCACCTTGCGGATGATGTCGACGTACTCACGGGTGCGCGCCAAAGGCTTGTTGAAGCGCTGCCCGTACCAACCCTCCACCACTTGAGGTCCGCTGACGCCCAGACCCAGACAGAAACGACCGCCCGACAGGTGGTCCATGGTGATGGCCGCCATCGCGGTAGCCGTTGGTGTGCGCGCCGAGATCTGCACGATGTTGGTGGCGAGTCGCAGTTTCGTGGTTCCGGCACCCCACCATGCCAAGGGCGAAATGGCGTCGCTGCCCCACGACTCCGCGGTGAAGACCGAGTCGTAGCCGAGGGCCTCGATCATCTTCAGGGTTTCGGGCACGCCGACCGGCATCGACCGGCCCCAATAGCCGATGTGCCAGCCGAGTTTCAGATCCGTCGTCATGAAAATTTGACCCTAGTTGGCAAGGGCATTTCCGGTGGTCTTCTGCTAGAACCGAAGCGAACCAAACCCGGGGGTCAGGATGGAAATCGGATACACCGAAGAGCAGGACGCCATGCGCGCCGAGCTTCGCGGCTACTACGAGAAACTGCTGGACGAGGCCACCGTGGCCGAGCTCAACACCAGCCACGGCATCGGCAAGGCGCCCCGTCGCGTCTGGAAGCAGATGTGCGCCGACGGATGGGCGGGCATCGGGTGGCCCAAGGATTTCGGCGGCCAGGGTCGCAGCGCCATCGAACAGTTCATCTTCTTCGACGAGTCCATGCGCGCCGGTGCGCCGGTCCCGATGCTCAGCATCAACACGGTCGGCCCCACCATCATGAACTTCGGCACCGACCAGCAGAAGGACTTCTTCCTGCCCAAGATCCTGGCCGGCGACATCCACTTCTGCATCGGCTACAGCGAGCCCAACGCCGGCACCGACCTCGCGTCGTTGCAAACCCGTGCCGTGCGCGACGGCGACGTGTACGTGGTCAACGGACAGAAGATGTGGACCTCGCTCTCGAGCGACGCCGATTACTGCTGGTTGGCCGTGCGCACCGACCCCGACGCCGCCAAGCACAAGGGCATCAGCATCCTGATCATGCCGATGAACACCCCCGGAATCACCCTGCAGAAGCTGAACCTCATCGGCGAGCACGACATCAACGCGATGTTCCTCGACGATGTGCGCATTCCGGTCGAGAACTGCGTCGGCGGAGAGAACAAGGGCTGGACCCTCATCACCAACCAGTTGAACCATGAGCGCGTCACCTTGTGCTCCACCGGTGTGGTCGAGCGCGCGCTGGCCGACACGTTGGAATGGGCCAAGAAGACCAACCTGCCCGACGGTCGTCGCGTCGCCGATCAGGAGTGGGTGCAACTGAACCTGGCCCGCGTGCACGCCAAGCTCGACGTGTTGCGGCTCATGAACTGGCAATCCGCGTGGGAGGCCACGCAGGGCAAGCTCGACGTCGGACACTGTTCGTCCATCAAGGTGTACGGCACCGAGTTCTATCTCGAAGCCTTCCGTCTGCTGTTCGAGATCCTCGGACCTCCCGGATATCTGAAGCAGGGCACGCCGGGTTCGGTGTTGCGCGCGCGCCTCGAGAGCCTTTATCGCGGCATGTTGATCCTCACCTTCGGCGGTGGCACAAACGAGATGCAGCGCGACCTCATCACCATGTTCTCGCTCGGATTCCCGAGGGCGGCCCGCTGATGGACTTCTCACTGAGCTCCGATCAGAACGAACTGCGTTCGCTGGCCCGCCAGATCCTGAGCGACACCTGCACCACCGAACACCTGAAGGCGGTCGCCGCCACCGAGAGCGGCACCGACCTCGCGTTGTGGCGCACCCTCGCCGACGCCGGCCTGGTGGGCATCGCGTTGCCCGAGTCGGTGGGTGGCGGTGGCATGGGCATTATCGAAGCCTCCGTGGTGCTGGAGGAGATCGGTCGCGTCGCCGCACCGGTTCCCGCTCTCGCCGTGATGGCCCTGGCCGCACCGGCCTTGGCCGACTACCCCGAGTTGCTCGCCGGTGTCGCCAGCGGAGAGGTCATCGTCAGCGCGGCCATCCACGAACCGGTGGGTGACGCCTTCACGCCGGCCACCGTGGTGGAAAACGGCAAGATCACGGGAACCAAGGTCTGCGTGCCGCACGGTCTCCTCGCCAAGTGCTTCGTCGTCACCGCCGCCGACGGTCTGTACTGCGTCGAGGCCGACGATCCGAAGGTGACGATCACCCGACAGGACACCACGTCGGGCGTTCCCGATGCCATGGTCGAGTTCAACGGCGCGTCGGTGAAGTGCCTGGGGAACCCCGGCGCGACGCACGCCATGTTGAACCGCGGCATCTCGGCCGCGACCATCATGACGTCGGGCGCTTGTCAGGCCGCACTGTTGTTGATGGCCGAGTACACCAAGGGCCGCCAACAGTTCGACAAGATCATCGCCTCGTTCCAGGCGGTCTCGCAGCGCGCCGGTGACGCCTACATCGACACCGAGGGCGTCCGCCTCACCGCGTGGCAGGCCGCGTGGCGATTGAGCGAGGGTCTGCCCGCGGACGAAGCGTTGCTGTCAGCGAAGTTCTGGTCCGCCGAAGGTGGCTGGCGCGTCATGCACGGCGCCCACCACGTTCACGGTGGCGTGGGTGTGGACCGTGATTACCCGTTGCACCGCTTCTTCTTGTTGCACAAGCAGCTCGAGTTGCAGCTGGGCTCCACCCAGCCCAGCTTGGCCCGCCTGGGCCGACTGCTCGTGGGCTGAGTCTCGTGGCGCAACCGACACCCAATCCTCGTCCGATCCTGCCCGATAATCCGGATCTTCTGCCCATCCACACGCGCAATTACGAGGTGCGCGCGTTCAAGGTGAGCGACACCGAGATCCTCTTGTGGGGTGCCGTGCGCGACGACAAGCCGGCCGGCATGTACGTGATGGACGACCCGGAACCACTCACCATTCATCACATGGTCGTGCAGTTGCGGGTGTCGTTCCCGATGATGGAGATCATCGACGCCTCGGCCGAACTGAAGGAGTTCCCGCATCACGAGTGCCCGGGTATCGGCATCAAGTACAAGCAGCTCGTGGGTCTGTCCATCGCGCGCGGGTTCACCCACAAGGTGCGCGAACTGTTCGGCGGCCCGAGAGGTTGCACCCACACCACCGCGTTGCTGCAGGCGATGGGTCCGGTGGCAATTCAGTGCGGCTGGAGCATGCGGGTGTTGAAGATGACCGAGTCGGCCGCCTCGGGCGCACCCAAACCGGAGTTCAGCCCGGAGTCCCGCGAGATGGCCTTCAAGTCCAACTTGAACACCTGCCACATCTGGGACGAAGAGGGCGAACACGTCCGCACCATTCGCGCCGGTGGCGACATTGGTGCTCCGCTGTCGGTGACGAAGAGATTGATCAAACTCGGACGAGATCCCGAGGAGTGGAACCGCATCCGCGGCTGAGCGGATCAGGCGTACGGAAAATCGACGTTCTCGGCCAACGCGTACTGGACGGCGTCGATCAGCGTGGCGATGTCCTCGAAGTCGGGACTCCCCGTGTTCACCAGTGGCGGTGCGAGTCCGATCGACTCCTTCACCGCGGCGCCATCCTGCAACCGCTCGACGAGGAACGAGAACTCGTCGGTGTTCAACGAGGTGCGAACCGTCCACCGCATGACCTCGGCGAGATCGGGGAACTTGCGCAAAACGTCGGCTCCGGATGCCTGAGCCGCCAAAGCCGCCAGGAGTTGTCGTTGACGACCCATGCGCCCGTAGTCACTGTCGCCACTTCGCGAACGGGCGAATCCGAGAGCGACCGTGCCGTCCATCTCCACCTCGCCGGGCCCGATGTACGACGGATAGTCGTGCTTGGCCCCCGGCACGTTTCCGGGCATCGGGACTCGTTCATCGAGCGTGAGCGTCACCCCACCCATGACGTCCACCAGTTCGAGGAAGCCCTGCATGTTGACCAACACGTAGTCGTCGATGGTCAGATCGAACGAGTAACTGAGTCCGCTGGCCAATGCCACGGCCTCGGGCTGCAATTCCCCTCGCGCGTATGTGGCGGCGATCTCCTCGTGGGTGAAGACGTACGGATAGATCGCGTTGGCCAGCCCGTCGAAACCCTTCGGGAATTCCTCGGCCATGGCCGAACCCGGAGGAAAACGCACCACGTTCAAGTTACGCGGGACCGACACCATGGCGATACGCCCGGAGTCGCGATGAATGATGACCAGGATCATGGAGTCGGTTCGCATGGCCCATCGACCCGGGCCCTCGTCGCCTCCGAGCAACAACACCGTGGTGAACTCGTCCTCGTTCGCGTCATCGAGGGCGTCGGCCAAGGGGTCGGAACTTCCCGATGACACGAACACATCGGCGATCACGCTCGACAGATCGTGCACACGGGTGACGGCATAGGCGGTCGGCACCAGCAACGTCATCACTCCCAAGACCGCGAGCGAGGTGGCCAATCGCCTTGGAGACTCGGGGACTCGCGCTCGCACCGCTTCCACCACCGCCACCATTCGGGTGAGGACGAACAGAACCCCCACCACCTCGAAAGCTCGCAACACGTTTCGATCGAGGACCAGACTGGTGATCTCGTCCCGGCGAATCACCAGAACCACGAAAACAGCGATGGGGAGAGCCACACCGCACGACAAAAGGGCGAGTGACAGGGCCCGCCGGCGGAAATACGAGGGTGCGCCGGGAAGTACCAGCCCCGTGACAACCGACCACGAAGGTCCGCGCGTGGACCCACTGGGCGTCGACGTACCCGGATCCGACGTGTCGGTCGTGGCCCCATCGCTCACCGACAATTCAGCCAGTCGACGTAGCGCCTTCGGATCGGACTTCTTCGGCACGCGGAAACCCTACGGCTCTCGAGCGCCTCCATCCCGTCACCCCTCGCAATACGACGTCTCGTCGTGCGAGAATCGAGGTGTGACATCCGGCGGTACATCCGTTCCCACGCTCCATTGGTCCGACTCGAGTGTCGAAGTGCACAAACTCGTCGTCGGCCCCTACGACAACAACGTGTTCGTGGTGCGTTGTCGATCCACGGGCGACGCGGTGCTCATCGACGCGGCGAACGAGCACGAGAAGTTGCTCGAGATCAGCGCGCGCTTGGGTGTACGTCGTGTTCTGGAAACGCACGGTCACCACGATCACATCCAGGCCATCCCCGCCATGCGTGAAGCTGGTTACGAAGTGGCGGTCACCGCGATCGACGCTCCGATGCTGGGCGATCTCGGATACGACGTTTTCGTGGATCACGACGACGTGATCGAGGTCGGTCGCCTGCGCCTGCGATCGATCCTCAACCCGGGCCACACCCCGGGATCGATCTCGTTCCGAGTTCTCGACACCCCACTGTTGTTCACCGGCGACACCCTCTTCCCCGGTGGTCCGGGAGCGACCAAGTTCCCCGGTGGTGACTTCGACACCATCATCGACTCCATCGACAATCTCCTCTTCGTGCACCCCGCCGACACCATCGTGCTCCCCGGTCACGGAGGCGACACCACCATCGGCGCGGAACGTCCGCACCTGAAGGAATGGGTCGATCGTGGGTGGTAAGTCGCCGCGACTCGGTGGGATGGTGGTCGACCACCATCCGCCGCTCGGTGGAGAAACCTCGCAGGTGTCACCCGACGGCCGCCTCACCTCGCGAACGCGTGACGAACTTCGACGCATCCCCTCGATCCGAAACGCCCTGTCGGTGCTGGGCGTCTACGGGCAGACCGTCGTCGTGCTGGTGATCGCGGTCCGACTGGGCCCGATCACGTGGATCCCCGTCTTCCTGCTCATGGGTCGGGCCCACGCCCAGTTCGCCTCGTTGATGCACGAATCGGCGCACCGACTGCTGTTTCGCAATCGGCGCGCGAACGACGTCGTGGGGCGATGGCTGATCGGATACCCCGCTTTCACGAACACCGATGCTTATCGCCGGGTGCACATGGCTCATCATCGCGAAGAGTTCGGGCCGAACGAACCCGACATCGCGCTGTACGCGAACTATCCGATCTCCGAAGCATCGTGGCGACGCAAGATGTGGCGCGATGCCACCGGTCGTACGGGTCTGCGTTTGTTGGTCGATCAACTGCGCGGATTACGCAGTGACATCACCGTCGTTCGTCGATCGCAGCAACGAATCTGGTTCGTGCAGTTCGTCCTGCTGACGACGAGCATCCTGCTCGGCGTCTGGTGGGTGTACCCGTTGTTCTGGTTGTTGCCGTTCCTCACCGTCTGGCGCGTGATCAATCGACTTCGTTCGGTCGCCGAGCACGGCGGACTCGAGGCCTCGAACGACCGGCGCGTGGCCACGCATTCGGTGACACAGCATTGGTGGCCGCGATTCGCGATGGTCCCCTTCAACATCGGCTTCCATTTGGCCCATCACGTCGACGCCGGCGTGCCCTTTCGAAACCTGCCGCGATACCACCGCATGCTGTGCGAATCGGGCTATGTCGCCGTCGGGTACGAGTACCCGCGGTACCGCGACCTGTGGGCCGCCTTGCGCGTCGGTCGGTGACGAGAATGCCGCTCTGACGTGGGGCGATGACCTCGATTCATCCGCCAAAATTTGCACTACGGTCATAGGGGAAATTGGGGGTCGCCCCTAGACTTCGCCTCGTGAGCGACTCCCCCACCCTGTTCGCCGTGCATGACCTGCATGCCCGCCCCACCACCGAGGATGACGGCCCCGCCCCGGCCGACATCTTGAAGGGTCTGAACCTCACGGTGAACGCCGGCGAGGTGCACGCCATCATGGGTCCCAACGGTTGCGGCAAGAGCACGTTGGCCAGCTGTCTGTTGGCGTCACCCGAGTACGAGGTCACCAGCGGGCGCATCGAGTTCAAGGGCGACGACATCACCGATTGGCCCACCGACGTGCGCGCCAAAGCCGGCCTGTTCCTCGGTTTCCAGTACCCCCAAGAGATCGCCGGCGTGTCGGTGATCCAGTTCCTCCGCCAAGCCCTGAGCGCCCGCAAGGGAATCGATTTGTCCGTGTTGGAGTTGCGTTTGGCCACCATGGACTGGATGAAGCGGCTGGGCATGGATTCGTCCTTCGTCGACCGCTATCTGAACGAGGGATTTTCCGGTGGTGAGAAGAAGCGCAACGAGATCATGCAGATGGCCATCCTCGAACCCGATCTGGCCGTGCTCGACGAGACCGACTCTGGACTCGACATCGACGCGCTGCGCATCGTGGCCAAGGGCATCCGCGAGGTGCGCGCCGATCGACCCACGATGGGGGTCGTGCTCATCACCCACTATCAACGTCTTCTCGACGAACTCGCTCCCGATCACGTGCACGTGATGGTGGACGGCCGGATCGTCGCCAGCGGCGGAATGGAGATCGCCGAGAAGCTGGAAGTCTCCGGATACGAGTCGTTCCGCCCGTGAGCCACACCGTGGATTGGTCCGCCGTCAAGGCCGATTTCCCGGTTCTCCAACGTCGCATCGACGGACAACGGTTGGTGTACCTCGACTCGGCGAACACCTCGCAGAAGCCCAATGTGGTCATCGACGCCATGACCGACTTCATGCGTCACGGTTACGCCCCCATCAATCGCAGTGCCTACCGAATGGCCGGTGAGGCCACCGACGCCTTCGAGGGGGCGCGCGCGAAGGTCCAGAAGTTCATCAACGCTCCCCACGCCCACGAGGTGGTGTTCACCAAGAACGCCACCGAGGCCTTGAACCTGGTTGCGTACAGCATCGGCAACGCTGCCTACTCCGATATTCCCGGATGCGAAGCACTCGTCCTTGGCCCGCAGCACTCGATCGTGGTCACCGAGATGGAGCACCACGCCAACCTGGTCCCGTGGCAGGAGATGGCTCGCCGCACGGGGGCTGAGCTCGCCTGGCTCTCGCTCACCGACGACGGCCGGCTCGAC
>JAURHL010000074.1 GCA_030833305.1 Acidimicrobiales bacterium
GCCGGATCGTCGAGCGCCCAATCTTCGTAGCGCTTGCCGGGGAAGATCGGGCACGTGTCGCCACAGCCCATCGTGATGACGACATCGGCCGCCTGCACGATTTCAACCGCGAATGGTTTGGGGAACTCGTTGGCGATGTCGATGCCGACCTCGCCCATGGCCTCGACGGCCACCGGATTCACGTGTTCCGCCGGTTCGGAACCACCCGAATAGATGCGCACGTCATCACCGCCCATCGATCGCGCGAAACCCGCGGCCATCTGCGAACGACCGGCGTTGTGGATGCAGAGGAAGAGGATGCCGGGCATCAGTCGTTCCGCGGAAAGAGAACCCTCAGGAGGGCGAATGCCACCACGCCGCCGATCACCTGCATGAGAGCGAACATGGGCCACGAACCCGGGGCGATGCCGGCGAAGGAGTCCGAGAACATGCGTCCGAAGGCCACCGCCGGATTGGCGATACTGGTGGACGAGGTGAACCAATACGCACCGGTGATCCATGCGGCCACCAAAGCCGCCACGTTCGCGCCGGCCCGTTGGCCGCCACGGATGACGATCAACAGTCCCACCACCGCCACCGCCTCGGCGAACCACTGCGGCCCGCCGTCTCGAATCTTCGAGGACGTCTCGAACAGCGGGTGACCGAACATCGCGTTGGCCATCCAGCACCCCGTGACCGCACCGGCGAACTGGGCGACGATGTCGCCCGCCAGTCGAGCGAGTCGCACGTCGCGATCCAAGAGCGACATCACGACCGACACCACCGGATTGAACGACGCACCCGAGACCGGCCCGAAGACGGTGATGAGACCCAGCAGAGCACCGCCGGTGGCGATCGCGTTGGCCAACAACTGCACACCGACGTCGTCGGTGAGATTGGTGGCCATGATGCCCGATCCGACCACGGCCATCACCAGCAGCGCGGTGCCCACGAACTCGGCGAGCCAACGACGGATGTTCATCGACAACGAGACTAATGCTCGGTCGCGGTGGGCCAGATTCGAACTGGTCGTTCTACTCGGTGAACATCTGGTGAACACGAACACGTGCTCACGTTTCACATCTCGACGACGTTGGCCCCCAACGACGCGGCGTAATCGCGGGTGTCACGCTCGCAGGTGAACAGCACCACCTGGTGTTCGGCTGAGACACTCTTCAACAACTGGACGGCCGCTTGCTGACGCACGTCGTCGAAATGAATGAGCGGGTCGTCACAGATGATGGGCAGTGAAATCTGGCGACGTGACGCATCTTGTTGGGCGAAGGCCAGACGAATCGCCAGATACAGCAACGCGCGTCCACCATCGGAAATGGCGTGGTCGCCGACGCGACCGTCGGAGCCGACGCGTTCGATGAGCAACTTGCCAGCCTCGTCGCGACGTTTGATGACCGTGCCCCAACCGGGCACGACCTCGGCCACCAGATCACTGGCCCGGGCCACCACCGGGTCTTGGTTCTCGCGTTCGTGTTCGTCGATGGCGGCACCGAGCAGTTCGTGCGCCATGGCCAACGTTTCGTGACGTGCTTTCGCTTCTTCCTTGGCGTCCTCGAGGTTGCCCTTCTGCAACAGCAACCCGGGCAACACCTCGGTGCCCTCCAAACCGTCGATTTCGGCGCGGATCTCACCGAGTCGAGTGTTCGACGCGTCTCGCTCGACCCAGATCGCCTGCACTCGCGACTGGGTAATCTCCAATTGGATGCGAAGTTCCTCCGGGTCCCGATACGTGGACATAATCTCGCGCACCTCGGGCGAGTCCAGATCGGCCCCCCGAACCTGTGCTTCGGCCTGACGAACTGCGGATTCGGCGGCCCGACGTCGCGACGCCACCTCCTTCGCCTCGCTCACGCGAGCGGCGATCGCCACGGGAGTGAGGCCGTCGATCTCCGACGCCACCGGCGCCGTGAGTTCGTTCAGTCGCTCACGGAGATCGGACAGTGCGGAACGCGCGACGGACAACGCCTCGCTGGACCTGATCGCCGCCTCGTACTTCGTGAACCACTTCTCGAAGTCGGCGTTGACCAGACCCAGTCCAATGCCGCGAGGTTCCAGGAGTCCTCGGACCGTCTTGTCCGCCTCGACCACGACGATTTCGAGGTCGACGACCCGGCGGGCCAAATCCTCGGCCCGATCGTCGAGTTCGCGAAGCGTGCGTCGCCGCGACGCCAGTTCGCTCAACTGCTGCAACTGCTTCTGAGCGAGGTCGACCGTGGTGACGAACGTGGCCAGTGATCCCAGCCCGTCGTCCAGGAGCCGACGGTGTTGTTGCGCTCTCGTGCGGTGTTCCACGAGGCGACCTTGAAGATTCGCCAGGTTGGCATTGTCGACACCCGAAACCCCGACGGAGGTGCTCCCCGCCGACGTGCCGACCCGACCAAGCATGAAATATGCGGCGGCACCAATCGCCACCACGAGAGCCGCCCCCCAATGAACGACACTTGCGCCGGCCACCAGCAGTACCGCCAATGCCACCAACTTCGGGTTGGGTCCCGTCGACGACGCACTCGGCGTGGGCGTCGCATCTGTCAAAGCGTCGCGCTCGACCATTCCGGCCAATTGGGCCTCGTCGTTGACAACNGTGGCGGTGTCCTCGAGCCAACGCCCCGCTCGATTGATGAGTTCGGGCAACTGGGACTCGATGACGTCGAGCCGAGTCAAACCCTCGTCGTCGAGTCCGATGGTACGCGCAAGATTGGACGTCGATGCCTGGGCCGTGGTTCTCTCGTCGTCGAGTTCCCTCAATTGGAGACGTGCGGTGGATGCAGCGTCGCGGGCCTTCACGAGCGCACCGGTGGCGGTCGTGATCTCCAGTCGCTCTGAGGCACCGAGTGTGCGCTGATCGAACAACTCCACGTCCATGCCGGCGGCTGCCGCGGCCGTGGCGAGCTCGGCGACAGACCGCTCGACGTCGTCGCCAGCGGACGTGATTCGTTTGATAAGTACGTCGATTTCGACGGCGTTGTCGACCACATCGAGCCACTGGGGGGAGACAATGGACAAACCGTCAAGCTCGATACGGGCCTGATCGAGGCCCGTGCGGTGATCATGACCCTCGATCACGCGGACCAGAAGCTTGCGGCGCTTTTCGATAGCGGTGAGTTCGGTTGCGAGTTCGACGAGCCGGCGATTGATGTCGTCGCGCTCGGCAACCAATCGCTCGACGAGATCGGGATTGGTTCCGGCTTCCGTGATCTTCTTCTCGATCTCGCTGAGTTCCTTCTTCCGATCTTTGGCAACTTTGCTCGCTCCTTCCTTGGCTTTGCGCAGACCCTCCAAAGCCTCGCGCGGGTTGCGCACGCCGGAGGTGCCACCCATGGCGAATTGGGCGAACAAGTTCTCGAACGAACCACCCGAGCCGATGTCGCCCAAGGTGGCGCCGTAGCAGCGGTACATCAACTCGAAGTCGGCGGGTGTGATGCCACGGAGGAGATTCCGGAACGCCATCCCATCTACCTCGGTGGCTCCGACGTAACCGGTTCGATTGTCGTTCGGAACGCCAGTCTTCAATAGTTTGAAATTGGCTTGTAGATCGATGGGCTCGGCACCGAGTGTTCCGAGCAGGCGTCCGCCCAGCTTGCCGTCGCCATTGCCACGAAAGGCCTCGGTGTTGTTGGCGAACGCGCGCCACGGACCGCCGATGGCCCACGTGAGGAACTCGGCCAGCGTGGATTTGCCCGACTCGTTGGGGCCGTGAACAACGACGAAGTCGTGGTCGAGACCCGCGAATGTTCGCCCGGTGTGACGGCCGAACGAGAGATCGCGAACCTCGGAAATTGTCAGGCGCTTCATTTGGCCTCTGTCATGGCGTTGATCAACACGTCGGTCACCGCGTTCTTGACATCGTCGTCGAGTTCCCGTTCGTCGAGTTTCGCCAACGTGGCGGCCAACACGGTCTTGCGCTCGCGTTCAGCCGCCAGATCGATCTTGGCTCGGCACGAGGTGCGGGCCTTCACCACGGCGCCATTGCCGAGAACGTCGACGGCTTCCTCCAGCATGGACTCCACGATCGATTCCCAACCCGGGGCATCCATGGAACGAATGTCGGCGAGATCGGTGGAGCCGGTGAGTTCGAGGCGCACCATCACCGGCAAGCCCTCGGCCTCGGTCACCACCCGGGCCAACGTTGCGTTCACCACGTCGTTCAGATCGGTAATGACACCCACCGTGTCGACCGGCACCGACACCCGCTCGAAGCGCACGGTGGAGCAGTCGACGAAGCGGGGTTCGAGCACCCGACCGTCATCGTCGACCTCGACGATGAGGACTCCCTTGGGACCACACTCGGACGCCTTGACGCTGCGCCCCTGAAGGTTTCCGGGGTACGCCCACCAACCGGACTCGATGGGGTTCACCGAGCGCTTGTGGATGTGGCCGAGCGCCCAATAGTTCACCGGTGACGCTTGGAGTTCGGCCGGGGTGGACGGTGCGTAGTTCTTGTGCCCCGAGTCGTTGCCGCCCACATTGGTGTGCAGAACACCGACGATGGTGCGCCCCGTGAGGTCGGCAAAGAGCGGAACCAGGTTGTCGGTTTCCTCCTTGCGCGCGTAACTGACTCCGGCCACCGTGACATCGACCCCGTTACGCATGGTGACCACCTGCGAGCCCAGTTTGCCGGCCGGGAACACTGTCACGCCCTCGGGCAACACGCCCTGCTTGATGTCCTTGGTGAGCGGGTCGTGGTTGCCGTGCACCATGAACACCTTGATGTCGGCGTCGGTGAGTCGCCTCAATCCGAGCAGGAATCGGCGCTGCGCGCCCGGATCTCGATCGGCATTGTCGTACACGTCACCGGCCAGAACGACGAAGTCGACTTCTTCGGCGATGGCCACGTCAATGAGTCGATCGAAGGCCTTGTTCACCAAAGGCTTGATGCGGTTGTAGGTGCCACTGTCGATGGCTTCACCGAGGCTCTCGAGCGGAGCACCCAGGTGTAAATCGGCGGCATGGAGGAACTTGGCGACGGCCATGCGCCCAACAGTACCCCCGGGGTGTGATCTGACCGCCCGGAGCGCGTACACCGAAATCGTGAGGGATCGTGAGGGATCGTGAGGGTCTCGAGGTGTGACGGGTGAACGTTCTCGCGGGGTGTCAGCCTTGGCAATTCCGAAAACGGCGTGACAGGCTCGTCCCATGCCGTTCGACATCGCCATCATCGGAGGGGGCCCCGGAGGCTCGGCCGCGGCGATCTCGGCCGCGCGAGCGGGTCTGAAGGTGGTGCTGTGCGAGAAGGGTCCTCACGGACGCGACAAGGTGTGCGGTGACGGACTCACCCCGCGGGCCATCGGAGCACTCGACGAGTTGGGCATCGACCACTCCGTCGCCCATCGCATCGACGGGTTGCGCATGATCGCCGGCAAGAAGCAGCGCGAGTTGGCGTGGCCCACCACCGATCGTTTTCCCAACCACGGTGCGGTCTGGCCCCGCCAGCGATTCGACAATCACCTACTCGACGTGGCCATCGCCGCCGGAGCCGATGTGCGCTTCGGCGCCGAGGCGCTGCCCGTCATCGAGAACGGAACGGTCGTCGGTGTGGAGACCAACGGTGAGGTGTTGCGGTCGTCGCTGGTGGTTCTGGCCACCGGCGCTCAGGGCGCGGCGGCCAAGATGCTCGGCGCGGTTCGCGATCCCGACGAGACCTTCGGATTGGCCATTCGCGCCTACGCCCCCACCCCGCGTCATGCCGAACGCCATCTGGAAGCCTGCCTCAGTTTGCGCGACGAGCACGGCACGCCGATCCCCGGTTACGGCTGGATGTTCCCGGCCGGTGACGGCACCGTGAACATCGGCGTGGGCGCGCTCAGCACCATGAAAGGTTTCAAGAAACTGAACCTCAACACGTTGCTGGACCAATACGCAGCCATCGTGCGCGACTCGTGGTCACTCGGCGATTACGTCGACAAGCCACGCGCCTGGCGGTTGCCCATGAGTTGCGTTCGTCGACACGGCCCGGGTTGGGTCGCCATCGGCGATGCGGCCGGTTTTGTGAACCCGATGAACGGTGAGGGAATCGACTACGCCCTCGAGTCGGGCATGTTGGCCGTGCAGTGCTTCGTGAACGATCCCGCGACGGCGCCGAGTTCCTACGACCGACTGGTGGGCGAACGTTTCGATTCGTTCCTGCGCACCGGTCGACGTTTCAGTTTCATCATCGGACACCCGTGGCTGTTGCGCCCCGGTCTGCGCGTGGCGGTGGGAACCCAGGCCGCCGCCGACATCACGCTGGCGGTCATGGGAAATCTGATCGATTCCAGCACACCGGGTGCGGCCGGCAGGGTGATGCGACTGGCCGACAACACCCTGCGCATCGCCGACCCGTTGCTGCGTCGCACCCGCGCCAAGGCGTGAGAGCGTACGGTCGATCACCCTCGGCCGACACTGCTCACCCCGGTGGCACGCCGCGGCTACTCAGGGAGGAAACCCGCAACGGAATCGACGCAAAGCCGGTTTTTGGACATATGGGAGTGCCAATCGTGCGTTTCCTTTGACTTATCGGGTCGGACCTGCGAGGGTGCTTGATGTCCAAACACGTCGTCAACTCCAATTCTTCTCACCATGAGAACGCCGCCCGAGTAAAACGACCCGCAGGACGCGTCGCGATCTCTCTGGTCCTCGTGCTGGGCACCGTATTTGTCAGCTCGAGTTCGTCTCCTCACATGGCCCGAGCATCATTGGCCAGTAACGGTCTGGTGTTCGGGCCCTTCCAAGGATCTGGTGAATCCTGGGAAGTAACCGGTTGTGCGACAGTCTGTGCCGATCCGGTCATCATTCCGAGCGTCGTCGACGGCAAGCCCGTGCTCGGGATCGGCGGAAGTTCATTCTGGTTCGACTACTCACTCCGCGAAGTTCAGATTCCTGCGTCGATCACAACCATCTCCGGCTATGCCTTCGGAGGTTCGAGCGCCACCAACTTCGTGGTCGATCCGGCTTCGGATCATTTCAAAAGCGTGGGTGGAACGTTGTTGACCAAGGACGGGACCGAACTCGTCGCCTATCCCGGAGGCGCCGTCGCGACCTCCGTGACGGTCCCCGCAGGTGTGAGAAAGCTTCGCATGGGTTCTTTCTATAGCGGTCCGGCGACGTCCGTGTCCCTCCCGGCTTCACTCGAAGAGATCGAACAGCAGGTTTTCGGCCTCAATGGTTTGACGACGATCGAAATTCCGATCTCCGTGTCGATCATCGGCGAAGACGCATTCGGGCCAGCGATGACGGCCATCAGCGTCGCCGCCGGCAATCCGACATTTCGCGCGACGGAAGGTGTCTTGTTCAGAGGCAACGAGCTGTTCGCGTACCCGCGTGGGAGAACGGCGACCACGTATCAGATTCCTGCGGGAACCACCGCCATCCAAAACACGGCTTTGGACCGAAACTCGGTCCTCGCCTCGATTGCGCTACCTGTCTCGCTGACCACTCTCTCGTCCAATCCCCTGAGGGGCCTGTCGGCCCTCAGCTCGGTCACCGTCGAAGCTGGTCATCAGACACTCAGCGCAATCGACGGAGTTTTGTTCGGGGGCGGTGCTCTCATTGCCTACCCGAAAGCGAAAGCGGGTGCGACCTATTCGGTGCCGGCGGGAACCACCGCAATCGGGAATTCGGCGTTCATTGGCGTGTCAGCTCTCACAACGATCACACTGCCCGATTCGATCACCGTCATCGGATCAGAAGCATTCGCATACAACCCGAACTTGGAGACCGTCGATTTGCCATCCGAACTCACGACCCTCGGTACTTACGCTCTGTACTACACGAAGGTCACGAACGTCGTGGTGCCACACACCGTGACCGATTGGGGTTGGCAAGTTTTCGGGTACAACCAGAACATCCCCACCTCTGACTTCCACCTCTATTTCGAAGGTGATGCCCCACCGGCGGGTTCCGACATCGGTCAGAACAATGGGGCGATCATTCATCGCATCGAAGGCACCACCGGATGGCCGGCGTTCGCTGAGCCATACCTCGGTTACGCCCAGGTCCCATGGAGTCCGAACATCTCCACGCCGCGCGCTCCTTCCGGAGTGGCTCTAGCCGAAAGCGTTCGTGTCACCGCACGACGCGGCAATGGTGGGCTTCCCAGTTCCTACCTGGTGGAAGCGTCACCGGGTAACGCAACGTGCACGATCGTGCTTCCGGACGTCTCGTGTGTCGTCACCGGTTTGACCCCCGGAACTGCGTACACGTTCACGACAAAAGCGACAAAAGCTCAAACCAATACTGCTTCGTCACCGGCCTCGGCGATCATCAGACCACTCGCGGCCCACACGATTTCGTTCACTCGACCGGTTGATCGCGCGTTTTCGTCGACTCCGTTCGTGGTGACGGCCACATCCGATGCGAACTTGCCTGTCGTCCTGGCGTCGTCCACTCTCGACGTATGCACGGTGTCGAGTCTCGAAGTCACGATGCTGACGACAGGGACGTGCACGTTGAGCGCCAATGCGGCTGGAAACTCGTCGTACTCGGACGCCTATGAAATCATTCGCTCGTTCACGATCTCGGAGGCCGAAGCTCCGACGACCCCTTCTACCGTTCCGACAGAAAGCCCCACACCAAGCCCGACCACGACGACGGTGGACAATGTCGAGCCGGGTGTCGTGAACTTACCCGTGACGGGGAACGACTCGAAACCGTTGGCGTTTTATGCATGTGTGATCGTTGTGGGGCTGTGCCTCATTTCTGCTGGCCGACGTCGACGGGTTCGTATCGATTGATTCGATGTCACCCGACCAAACTCTGGATCGCAATTTCAGATCGACGACTCGCCTTCCGCGATGATTGGTTTCGGACAGGGGTCGACATTTCCATCCCTGTCATTCCAGGATGGTGATCATCCAGTGCACCTGGTTCTCGGGGGCTCACCTGAAGTCATAGGGCCGGAACAACTCGGCTGGCAGGGTCACGACTCCACGCACGGGCCGGAAATCCAGATCGACGCGAGGCCCAGGGTCGCCGAAGGTGACGACAGGGATCTGCGGCCCCTGGGACGCTGGGACACGCTAGATGAACGGACGAGCCGTAACGATGTGTGTGGCTGTGTTGGCCAACTTG
>JAURHL010000075.1 GCA_030833305.1 Acidimicrobiales bacterium
TGTTGTCCACGAACAACAACACGTCCTGGTTCTGCACGTCACGGAAGTACTCGGCCATGGTGAGCGCCGACAGGGCCACGCGCAGGCGCACGCCCGGCGGTTCGTCCATCTGGCCGAAGACCAAGGCGGCCTTCTCGAACACGCCCGACTCTTCCATTTCCATGCGCAGGTCGGTGCCCTCGCGGGTGCGCTCACCCACGCCGGCGAACACCGACACACCACCGTGCTGCGAGGCCACACGGTTGATCATCTCGGTGATGAGAACGGTCTTGCCCACGCCGGCTCCACCGAACAGACCGATCTTTCCACCGGCCAGGTACGGGGTGAGCAGGTCGATGACCTTCACGCCGGTGACGAACATGCGCTTTTGCGGCTCGAGCGACGCGAAGTCGGGAGCCGGACGGTGGATGTCCCAACGCTCCATGTCGGCGAACTTGGCGTTGTCGTCGTCGAGCACCTCGCCCCACACGTTCCACACGTGACCCAACACGCGGTCGCCCACGGGCACCTGGATGCCGTGACCGGTGTTGCGCACCGCGGTGCCGCGACGCAGACCGTCGGTGGGCTTCATGCACACGGCGCGCACGCGGCTGTCACCCAGCTGCTGGGCGACCTCGGCCAGAACCTTCACGTCCTTGCCTTCGATCTGCACGGTGAACTCGAGCGCGCTGTTCAACTCGGGGAGGGCTCCCCGCGGGAACTCGACGTCGATCACGGGGCCGGCGATACCGACGACCCGTCCGTCCTTGAGTTGGTTCTCTGTCATGGTCATGGCTTGTTGTCTCCTGCTCAGAGTGATGCGCCGGTGGAAAGGTTGGACACGTCGCCCATCGCGCCGATGTCGACGAGACGGACGTGCTTGGTGCTGTCGCCGGACAGGGCCTCGGCACCGCCGACGATCTCCATGATCTCGGTGGTGATGGCGTCCTGACGGGCGCGGTTCATGATGCGCGAGAGGCTCTTGATGAGTTCCTCGGCGTTGTCGGTGGCGCTCTTCATGGCGCGCTGACGGAACGCGTGCTCGCTGGCGGCCGCGTTCAGCAACGCCGCGTACACGCGGGCCTCGATGTAACGAGGGATGAGGGTTTCCAGGATCGTGCTGGGGTCCGGCTCGAACTCGTAGTCGGCGCTGAGGCCGTCCTCGCCGGGCTTGCCGTCGCCACCACTGACGACGTCGCGCTCGAGGGGCACCAGCGGACGCAACACGACCTCTTGCGAACCGGCCGAGATGAAGCGGGTGTACACCAGCACCACCTTGTCGACGGCACCGCTGGCGTACAGCGACACCACGTGCTCGCCGATCTGCTTGGCATCGGCGTACGACGGCTGGTCCGAGAAACCGTTGAAGGCTTGATCGAGTTTGTAGCCGCGGAAACGGAAGTAGCTCTCGCTCTTGCGACCCACCGGCACGATCACGTAATCGCGACCGGCGGTGACGTCGGCCTTGATCTCGGCTTCGGTGGCGCGCAACACGCCGGCGTTGTAACCACCGCACAGACCACGGTCGGCGCTGATGGGCACGTAGCACACCGTCTTGATGGCCTCGCGCGTGGCCAACAGCGGACTGTCGGTGGAACCACCGGCGGCCGCCAGGTCACGCACGACCTCGGTGATCTGCTCGCTGTAGGGCACGGCGGCCTGAACGCGCTGCTGGGCCTTGACGATGCGCGACGCCGCGATGAGTTCCATCGCGCGCGTGATCTTCTTGGTCGCCTGGACGCTACGAATGCGTCCGCGCAGAATTCGTTCCTGTCCGCCGGCCATGGATTACTCCGTCGCCAACGTCTTGTTCGACTGGGCCTCGCCCACCTGCTCGGCATCGCTGGCGGCCTCGTTGGCCTTGCGGGCCGCGTTGGCCGCCACGAAACCGTCCTTGAACGACTGCACGATTCCGGCCAGGTCGTCGCCGACCTTCTTGGTGCGCAGGTCGCTCAACACCGAACCGTGACGGGTGCGCATGAAGTCGAGCAACTCGTTCTCGAAACGACGCACGTCGGAGACGGCGATGTCGTCGAGGTAACCCTTGGTGCCGGCGAAGATGGAGACCACTTGCTCCTCCACGGGCATCGGGCTGTTCAGCGGCTGCTTCAGCAGTTCCACCAGGCGGTAACCGCGCTCGAGCTGGGCCTTGGAGATGGCGTCCAGTTCGGAACCGAACGTGGCGAAGGCTTCCAACTCACGGAACTGCGCGAGGTCCAGCTTCAGCGTTCCGGCCACGCCCTTCATGGACGGCACCTGAGCCGCACCACCCACGCGCGACACCGAGATGCCCACGTCGACGGCCGGACGCACGCCCGACTTGAAGAGGTTGTCCTGCAGGTACACCTGACCGTCGGTGATGGAGATCACGTTGGTGGGAATGTACGCCGACACGTCGCCGGCCTTGGTCTCGATGACGGGCAGAGCGGTGAGCGAACCGGCGCCGTTGGCGTCGGACAACTTGGCCGCGCGCTCGAGGAGACGGCTGTGCAAGTAGAACACGTCGCCGGGGTACGCCTCGCGGCCCGGGGGACGACGCAGCAACAGCGACATCTGACGGTAGGCCTCGGCCTGCTTCGACAAGTCGTCGTACACCACGAGAGCGTGCTGGCTGTTCTCCATCCAGTGCTGACCCATGGCGCAACCGGCGTAGGGAGCCAGGTACTTGAACGGCGCCGAGTCCGACGCGGGCGCCACCACGACGACCGTGTATTCCAACGCGCCGGCCTGACGCAGAACCTCCACGGTCTGGGCGACGGTGGAACCCTTCTGTCCGATGGCGACGTAGATGCACTTCACACCTTGACCCTTCTGGTTCAAGATGGTGTCGATGGCGACGGTGGTCTTGCCGGTCTTGCGGTCACCGATGATGAGCTCGCGCTGACCACGACCGATCGGGGTCATGGCGTCGATGGCCTTGATGCCGGTCTGCATGGGCTCGTGCACGGGCTTGCGACCCATGATGCCGGGAGCCTGGATCTCCATACGACGGGGCTGCACGCCCACGAGCGGACCCTTGCCGTCGATGGGCTCGCCGAGCGCGTTCACCACGCGACCCAACACGCCCTCGCCGACGGGGACCGAGAGAATCTGGCCGGTGGCCTTGACGGTCTGGCCTTCTTCGATGCGGTCGGAGTCACCCAACACCACGGCGCCGATCGCCTCTTCTTCGAGGTTCAACGCCAAACCCTTGGTGCCGTCCTCGAACTCGAGCAACTCGTTCACGGCGCAGTCGGGCAGACCCGAGATGCGCGCGATTCCGTCACCGACCTCGACGACGCGACCCACGGTGCGGGCCTCGAGCGAGGGCGTGAAGCCCTCGAGGTTCTTCTTGATCGCCGATGCGATGTCGGCTGCGGACAGTGTCAGTTCTGCCATGTCGTTTCTCGTTCCGTTCTTTCAGGCGGCTCTCAGAGCCGACCCTTCACATTGTCCAACCGGGTACGGATGCTTCCGTCGATCACGGTGTCGCCCACCGTGGCCACGATGCCACCGAGCACCGAGGGATCGACGATCACCTTCAGGTTCACCTGCTTGCCGGTGGCGTTGGCCAAGGCAGCGGCGAGCCGCGTCTGCTGATCGGCGGTGAGAGCCACCGCACTGCGCACTTCGGCGACTTCGAGCTTCTTCTCGCGCGAGGCTCGCTGCACCAACTTGTCGACGATGGCGGGAAGGTCGCGACCGCGACCGCCACCGACCACCATGGACACCAACTGCGTGGTGGTGGCCGTGGCCTTGCCACCCAACAGATCCTCGACGATGCCCTGACGGCGAACCGCCGGGATCTTCTCGTCGGTCAGGGCGTTGCGCAGCGCGTCGCTGGACTCCAGCGTGCGCGCCAGACGGAACAGTTCGTCCTCGACCTCGTCGATGGTGCCTTCGGCGCGGGCGATCTCGAACAGAGCGCGCGCGTACCCTTCGATGCGGTTGTCGCTCATCGTGAGGCCCCCACTTTCGAGATGAAGTTCTCGACCAACGACTGCTGGGTCGCGTCGTCGAGCACACTGGGCAGAACCTTGTCGAGCGCCGAAGCGGACACGCGACCGATCTCGGTGCGCAGTTCGTCGCCACCACGCGCCGCGGCCGCCGCGATGTCGGCGTCGGCCTTGGCCTCGAGCTCGGCGATCTCGGCGGTCAGACGCGCGCGACCGTCACGCAACAACGCTTCGGCCTGCACGTTGGCGTCGGCCAACAAGCGAGCGCGCTCGGCGTCGATGTCACCGAGAGCCGTGCGAATGCCGGCGGCGTCGGACTGGGCCGAGGCCAGGTCGTTGGCCGAGGCGTCGAGCTCTTTCTGGATGCGCTCGGTGCGCGCGGCCATCGACTTCTTCACCATCGGACCGGCGAACTTGACCAGTCCACCGATGACGATGACCGAGGCGATGCCGCCGTAGATGATTTCGGCCGTCTCGGGAAGCAACCAGTGGTGCGTCTCGGACGGATCGGCGGCCAAGAGGGACAACAGACTCATCGCGACACCCCCGCGCTCATGGCGTCGGCAACGGCGCGGGAGACCACCGCACCATCGGGACGCTTACCGGTGGCGGCTTCGACCGCACTCGTCACCACGTCGGCCACCGCGGCCTCGATCTGACCGCGAGCCGACGCACGAGCGGCGTCGGCGTCGGCCAGAGCCGCGTCGCGCTTGGCCGAGATGCGGGCGTTCGCCGCGTTGATCTGCGCCTGACGCTCGGATTCGAGCGTGGCGCGGGCCGCGTCGACGACCTTGGCCGCGTCAGCCTTGGCCGCGGACACCGCGGCTTCGTACTGGGCGACCTCGGAACGAGCCGACGCGCGAGCCGCATCGGCCGCCTCGTGTCCGTCGCGGATGGAGTTGTACCGCGCATCCATGCCCTTGCGCAGACGCGGGTACAGGAAGACCCGCATGAGCAACGCAAAGACGATGAACGATCCGGCGCCCCAGGCGAGTTCCTTCATCTCGGGGATGATGGGACCCGGTCCGGGACCGCATTCGTTTGGCGTGGATGTCTCGGGCTCGAAGGCACACTCTTCCGGGTTGAACTCTTTACCTTCTTCGCTTTCCGCGGAGACGAGTTCGACTCGGAGTGCCCCACCCGTGACGGTGACGACGGCTGTTCGCACGTCTACTCCTTGTTGGTAGTTGTGAACGATCAGAGACCGATGAGGATGAAGACCACGAAGCCGATGAGGGCCAGGGCTTCGGTGAAGGCGATACCGAGGAACATGGTGGTACGCACCATGCCGGCGGCCTCAGGCTGACGAGCCATGGCTTCGACGGACTTACCGACGAGGTAACCGATGCCGATGCCGGGTCCGATGGCGGCCAAGCCGTAGGCGAAACCGGCCGAGCTGGCGGCCGCGGCGGCCTTCTCTTCGTCACCGGTGAGTTCGGCAACCAGAGCTGATAGTGCTTCCATTGTTTTGGTCTCCTGTTGTGTGTTGTGTTCAGAGAATTGCTGGTGGGATACGAGTCAAGATCAGTGTTCGGGGTGCGCGGCGCCACCGATGTAAACCGCGGTCAGGATCGTGAAGATGTAGGCCTGCAGGAACGCCACCAACACCTCGAATCCGGTGAGGAAGATGAGCATGAAGAGCGGCAACACGCCCACCGGGATGAGCCCGGGGTTGCCCTTGGCCTGGAACAGTGCTTCGGACAGCAGGGCGAAGGTGACGAGCAGAATGTGACCGGCCAACATGTTGGCGAACAGTCGCACCGTCAGCGAGAACGGACGCACCAAGAACGTCGAGATGAACTCGATCGGGGTCACCAGGATGTACAGCGCCTTGGGCACACCGGGCGGAAAGAGCGAGCTCTTGAGGTAGCCGATGCCTTGATGCTTGAAGCCGGTGCCGATGAAGACCACCCACACCAACAGCGACAGGAACATCGGGATGGCGATGCGCGCGGTGGCCGGCATCTGCAGGAACGGAATGATTCCGGGCACGTTGCACAGATAGATGAACATGAAGATGCTCATCAGGAACGGGGTCCAGCCGAGACCGTCGCGACCCATGGTCTGCATGACGATGCCGTTCTCGATGAACTCGACGATGGTCTCGGCAAGGTTGCGCACACCCTTGGGTGCCTTCATCGGATCCTTGCTTCCGGCGAGCAGGAAGATCACGGTGCCGATGAGCGCGGCGGCCACGGCGATGAGCGCGATCTTGTTGAACGACGGGAAGAGATCCTTCCAGCGAAGGATCTCATTGATCGGCGGGAACTCGAGTGCGATCACGTTCTGTTGGTCCTTTGTGCAGGCGTTGGTGGGCAGGCGGAAGTTGTCGGGGGCTTTACTGACGTCGGGGTTTCAACCCCGGATATGCGAGCGATGCGGCCACGTAGCGCATCTCCCACACGAGGAGTCCTAGATGAGTCACAATAATGGTCAATCCGAGGGCCGTGAGTGAAATCCAGGAGGCGTCCCGGACAAGAATCACAGCCAGGAAGATCAGGCCGAGTCGGGCGATGTAGCCGAACAGCACGGCCCCCATCATGAGACCCAGGCTGATGCGCGCGGTGACCGCCACCAGACCGGCGGCGCAGAAGAAATTCACCAGCACCAACGCCATGCCGTAGAGGGCCGAGAACACCCCGTCGAGACCGGCGAAGACCGCGCACACCGCCACGATCACCGGCGAGGCGTAGGCCCCCCGCTTCAAGATGTCGAAGGAGACCTGGATCTCGGGCGCTTCACCGTCGAGTCGCGTGGTGATCGGTGACGGGTTGTCGGTCATGGTCATCGATCCGATCCGTCCGACCCGGCGTCGTGCTGGTGGGCCACGGCCCCCCGTCGACGCTCGGCTTCGAGGGTCTTCATCCGGGCGTCGTAGACGAACCACATCTTCACGAATTGGCCCACCACGGAGAACACCACCAGGGCGATCATGAACACCGGCTGGGTGTCGAATGCCAGGTCCAAGAGCCAGCCGATCCCGAGGAAAACCACCACGGTGATGGCCATTTCCATGCCCTGGCCGAGGCCCTGATCGACGCTGTTGCCACCGTTCGGGCGACCCAAAACAGTGGTCACACGCTGGGCAATCGCCGTCGGACGACGGGTTTTGGCGGCGGCGGCAGACGAGTCGGTCATCAGTGGGGCGGGATCAGGGGCGAGGTCAGGAACGACCAGAGGGTCGGTCGCTCGTGAAAGTTTGCACAATCTACCCAGCCGACGGGGGTCGGGGCAATTCGGTCGTGGCCTCGCCGACGGGGTCGTCGGTCACCGCGATCCCCTCCTGGCGGGCGTCCTTACGCTGGCGGCGCACCTCGGGATGAAGCACCGTGTACAGGCTGAGCGCGATGGCGGCCGTGCCGATGGGGATCAGGGCGGTGCGGGCCTTGGTGAAGATCGGGTACAGAACGAACCCCGACAGGATCGCGGTCCACAACCACAGGATCAGCACGCTACGGCGCTGACCGTGCCCGAGGTTCATCAAGCGATGGTGCAGGTGGCCCTTGTCGGCGGTGGCCACGCCTTGGCGCTTTGCCGCACGACGAATGATGGCGAACAACGTGTCGAGGATCGGCACGCCCAGGATGAACAACGGGATGAACAACGGCGCGAGGAAGAAGTACGTCTGACCCGGCGTGTACGTGGAGCTGTCGGGGTCGGCACGACCCCCCACCACGCTGGTGGACACCGCCATCAACAAGCCGAGGAACAGAGCGCCGCTGTCGCCCATGAAAATGCGGGCCGGATTGAAGTTGTGCGGCAGGAAACCCACGCACACGCCCAACGCGATGATGGCGATGAGGGGCCCCACGTTGGGTTGCACCAACACGCCCAGATCGTCCAGCCGGCGGCTGTACAGAAAGAACGCCGCCGCGGCGATGGCCACGATGCCGGCGGCCAAACCGTCCAAACCGTCGATGAGATTCACGGCTTGGCTCATGCCCATCAACCACAAGATGGTGATGATGGGCACCCAGTCGTTCGACAACACGAAGACGTCGAGGAACGGCACGCGGAAATAGAACATGGTCGCGCCGAACCACACCAGCACCAGACCGGCCAACACCGTGCCGGTGACCTTGGCGGGACTGGAGATCTCGCGGATGTCGTCGACCAGTCCGGTCCCGAAGATGACCGCCGCGGCCAGCAACACACCGAGCGGTTCGGAGTTGTTGTCGAACACGGGGGCGAAACGGCCCATGCGCCAGGCCAGACCGAGCGCCACCACGAACCCCACGAACATGGCGATGCCGCCGACGTCGGGAGTGGGCACCTTGTGCACGCGGCGTTCGTCGGGCTGTACCACCCAACCGACCCGATGAGCGACGCGGGTGACGACGGGCGTGGCGATGAAGGTGACGATGGCGGCGACAGCACCGATGAAGAGGTAACCGGCGGTATCGGGCACGCCTGCGAGACTATTCGCCCCCGTTTTGGTTCCGGTCAGGCCGGATACGCGGGGAAGGCGGCGCACAGGGCGGCCACCTCGGCTTTGACCGCGGCCACCTTGGTCGCGTCGGACCGGTCGCGCAGGGCCCGGGCGATGAGGTCGGCGATGGTGTCCATCTGCGGTTCCTTCATGCCCTGGGTGGTCACCGACGGGGTGCCGATGCGCACGCCGGAGGTGACGAAGGGACTGCGGGGATCGTCGGGGATGGTGTTCTTGTTCAGGGTGATCCCGGCCAGATCCAGCACCGCTTGGGCTTCCTTGCCGGTGAGTTCGGCATCGAAGGGGCGCAGGTCGACCACCATGAGGTGGCAGTCGGTACCGCCCGAAACCAAGCGGAATCCGTTGCGCGCCAGGGCGTTGGCCAGGGCCGAGGCATTGGCCACCACCTGGTGGGCGTAGGCCTTGAAGGCATCGGACGCGGCCTCGCGGAAGGCCACGGCCTTGCCGGCGATGACGTGTTCCAGCGGACCGCCCTGCCAACCCGGGAACACGGCCTTGTCGATGGCCGCGGCGTGCTCGGCCGTGGACAAGATGCATCCGCCGCGCGGACCGCGCAGGGTCTTGT
>JAURHL010000076.1 GCA_030833305.1 Acidimicrobiales bacterium
TGGGGAAGGCTCGTGACCGCCTCGACGAATCCCTCGCCGACGACGTGGAACCCGTGGCGCACGTAGAAATCGAGGGCCGCGTCGCGGGCGTTCGCCCAGACGACCCGAACCCCGTTGTCGCGAGCCCACTCCGCACCGGCGGCGAGGAGTTCGGCGCCGATGCCCGAGCCCTGAAGGTGACGAGCGGTCGCCATTCCGCGCAGTTGAACGGCCGCCTGACCGGGTCGGTCGACGCAGTCGCGACGCATCCAGGTGCTGACGCCCACGATTCCGCCCGCATCGTCGAAAGCGGCCAGGTGCACCGTGGTCGGATCGTCGTCGCCGTCGAAGTCGATGGTGCGGTTCGTCATGCCACGTCGCAAAACGTCGAGGCGCAGCGGCTTCACGTCCTCGGCGGTGACCGTGCGCACGGTGACGTTCGGTGCACCGACGATCACGTTCGCGCCGTCACGACGCGCGGATCGATACATGGCGTCCACCACGCGGTGCGCCTCGAGGGCCACCGACGCGTCGGGGTGAGCCGGAACGCCATCATGCACGGCGCGCAGGAACGCGGTGTCCGGATTCGGATCGCCGTCGACGAGGTGGCGCGTGGCGGCGACCAATTCGGCGCCTTCGATCGATGACGTGGTGCCGTCGGAGTCGGTCCACGAGACCGGGCCGAACCAGTCGTCACCGTCGATGGAGACGAACCGTCTCTCGCAGAAGACCTCCACCCGTCGAAGGCTGGGCCGGGCCAGGTTGTCGTGCCACACGCTGGTGAGAACACCTTGTGGAGATGCCGACCCGTCGTCGGTGGCGAAGGCGAAGGTGGTCGCGACCACGTCCTCGATGCCGGAATGTCCGTGGAAGTTCGATCGACGGGCACTGACAGCGCGAATCGGTCCGATCAGCGCGTGCAACATGTCGACGTCGTGGATGCTGTGCTCCAGGAGTGTTCCGGCGCCGGCCTTCGATGCATCGCTTCTCCACGTCGAGGCATAGTGGCCCTGGGTGGGGATGAACTGGTCGTCACGGAAGACGACACTCATCACACGTCCGGCCGAGTCGTCGGCGATGAGTCGACGCGCCATCAGGTAGGCCGGCGAATGTCGTAACACCAGTCCGACCTGGTTGACGGTGTTCGTCGACTGGAGGAGATCCGTGATGGCGACGGCGTCGGCGAGCGTGGTGGCCAGTGGCTTCTCACAGAACACGGACGTGCCGGCCCGCACGGCGGCCTCCACCAACGGTCGGTGTTCGGAGGTCCAGGTGCAGATGTACACGGCGTCGCAGGAGGCCAAAACGTCCTCGACGGACTCCATCACCGTGTGACCACTGGCCGCGGCGAATCGTTCGGCGCGACCGCGGTCAGTGTCGTGCACGCCCGCGCGAACGACCTCGAAGTTCAGATCGTTCGTGGCCCGGCGAATGCTCTTGGAGTGGTACGTCGCGATGTGTCCGGCTCCGAGGAACCCGACGCGCACCGCGCCCGAGAGTTCCGTGGGTGACATGAGGGGCAAACTATCCCAGTCGCACCGTCGCCGAGGCGAGGAATCGTGCCTCGGACTCGTCGTGGGTGACGATCAGCGCGGTGGTTCCGGTCGTGCGAAGGATCGAGGCGAGGTCCTCCATGAGTCGGTCGTGCAAGGCTCGATCGAGTCCGGTGAGTGGCTCGTCCAACAAGAGAGCGCCGGGTGTCGGTGCCAGACCGCGGGCCAGCGCGACGCGTTTGGCTTCGCCTCCGGACAGGATGCCGACGGGGTCATCACCGCGATCGGCCAGTCCCACGATGGAGAGCAGTTCGTGCACGCGCTCGTGGGTGCGGGTACCTCGCCACGATCGACGCGCCTCGCGTGTGGCGGCGTTGCGCAGCCCGTAGGCGACGTTGTCCGCCACTGATAGGTGCGGGAACAGCTGGTTGTCTTGGAACACCAGCCCGATCCGTCGCCGGTGGATGGGGGCGTCGGTGACATCAGCACCATCGAGCAGGATCCGACCGCTGGTGGGTCGGTCGATGCCCGCGATGACGCGCAGGAGCGAGGACTTTCCCACACCGGACGGACCGAGCAGGGCCGTCGTCGAACCCCGCTCCACACCGAACGACAGGTGGTCGATGAGCGTGCGTCCGTCGTGGGCCACCGACACGGCGTCGAGTTCGAGTCCGATCACGACGCGCTCCATGAGCGGCGGGACCGCGTGGTGAACGCCAAGGCGACCAGAGTCACCAGCAACAGCACGACGGCGACCCCGTGCCCGGCCAGACGGGCCAGATCGCCGGATCGTCCGAGAAGCTGTTCGACGGTGATGGGCAAGGTGTCGGAGTCGTTGCGCGTCAGGAAGCTGGTCGCTCCGAACTCACCGAGCGAGATGGCCAATGACAATCCGACCGCGGTCCGGATGGCCCCCGAGATGAGGGGAACGTCGACGGTGGCCCACACGCGAAGCGGCGAGGCGCCCAGAGTGGCCGCCGCGGACCGCAGGTGCTCGGGGATGCGTGATTGAACCGGTTGGATGACGCGGATGACGAAGGGGAGCGCGACCACGGCGTGCACCACGGGAGGAAGCCACCACGACGAGCGGAAGTCGAACGGCGCCGAATCGTAGGTGATCACGATTCCGAGTCCGACCGCGACGGCCGATGCCCCGAGAGGCAGCAACAGCACGCGGTCGAGAATGGTCCGTCTCGCCGCCGCCGAAAAGGTCGAGGTGGCGATTCCGACGGGCACCGCGATCGCGGCCGCGATGGCAGCGAACGCCAAAGACCGGAACAACACGTCCGGCAGATCCACTTGAAGCCCCGGCACGTCGGAGTCACTGGTGAGCAAACGCCAGCCCGCGAGTGTCCAGTGTCCTCGCGATCGGATCGATGACAGGACGAGAGCGACGATCGGAACGGCGGTGAGCACCGTTGCGATCACGGCTACCACGCGCGCGGCCGGGTGATCGCGGCGACGTGAGCGGTGACCGGACTCCGTGAAGACGACGCGATCCTTGCCGACCCAGACGAACAAACAGATCGCGGCCACCACGAGCTGGGCCACGGCGAGGGTGGAGGCTCCGGCGATGTCGCCGAAGAGGATCGCCCGTCGGTACACCTCCACCTCGAGTGTGGCGTCGCCCCCGCCCAGCATTCGAACAACACCGTACGACGTGGCGCACATGAAACCCACGATGGCGACGGCCGACAACAGCGCCGGTTTCAGGAGGGGAAGGGTGACCGAGACGAAGGCTCGACTTCGTGATGCGCCCAGGTTCCGCGCCGCCGCCACCAACATCGGATCGATCGTCGCCCACACCGGAGCGACCGTGCGGATCACGACCGCCACATTGAAATAGGCGTGAGCGATCACCACGGCGACCAGTCCACGCTCGACGGACCCGGGAAGCAGACCGAGGAATGCGGCCCCCACCACCACGGTGGGCAGCATGAACGGCACCGTGGTGACGGCGAGGGCGAATCGATGGCCGGGCATGGAGTGATGGGACAAGGCCCATGCCGGAGCGAGGCCGAGCACGACGGTGACCAACGTCGACAAAATCGTCTCGAAGACGGTGAATCCGATGGCATCGACGATGCCCGGACGCGACCACACCCCGAACAGCGAGGCGGAATCGATGGTGCGCGAAGCGAGTGCCAACACCGGCACGACCACCAACGCGACCACCATCACCAACCCGGGAACGGCGAACAACCGACCCCGCCCGGCGGTCGCGGGGTCAGCCGACGATGGCATCCCACTCTTCCAGCCACGCGTCGCGCGAACTCGCGATGGTGGCGGGCTCCATCACCAACGGATCGGTGACGGGCTGCACATAGGTGGTGAAGATGTCGGACAAGGTCGCCCGTTCGTTCGCGGGGAAGACGAAGAGACTCTCGGGCATGGACTCCTGGAAGGTTGGCGACACGAGGTAGTCGATCAATGCGCGAGCCTCTTCGACGTGTTTCGAACCGCGAAGGACACCGGCGTACTCGATCTGCCGGAAACAGGTGGAGGTGACAACGGCGGTGGGGGCCGACGAACCATCGGGAAGTGGGGGATCGGCGAAGAGGATCTCGGCCGGAGGCGAGGAGGCATAGCTGACGACCAAGGGGCGGTCGCCTCCGTAGCGCGAGAACTCCGTGTAGTACGCCTCGTACCAACCACCGACGACGAGGATGTCGTTGTCGCGAAGATCGCGCCACGTCTGCTGCCAACCATCGGGGTCGTCGGCGATCGTGCCCAGAAGGAACGCGAGTCCGGTGGACGAGGTCAGGGCGCTCGGGGTCACGAGCAGGCCGCGATACTCGGGCGACGCGAGATCGTCGAACGACGTCGGAGGATCGATGCCCAGTTGTTCGAGTCGGTCGACGTCGTAATTTACGCACACGTCGCCGTAATCGACGGGAGTCACGACGTCGGCCGCCGTGGCGACGAGGTCGGGATCGAGTCCGTCGACCTCGCTGACGTACGGGTCGAAGACGTCGGCGTCGAGCGCCCGACTGAGGAGCGTGTTGTCGACCCCCCACATGACGTCGCCCTCGGGATTGCCCGCAGTCAGCGTGGCCTTGGCGATCATCTCGCCCGCGTCGCCGGCGGCGACGACCCGCACCGAGATGCCGGTCTCGTTCGTGAAGGCGTCGAAGATTCCCTCGGGGGGCGTGAACGATTCGTAGGCCACGATGGTGACGGTGACGTCTTTCTTCGTGGCGTCGTCCGAGGAGCAGGCGACGGTCGTCGCCAAAGCGATCGCGGCGAGGGCGAGCGCGGACGTTCCGGTTTTCATGGGTTCTCCTTGTGGTGATGCGCTCGGACGTCGGTCGCGGACTCGATGAGCGCTCGTGCGGAAACGATCACGGCCAACACGCCGGCACCAATGTCGACGCGTGCGGGTCCGACGACGACGTTGCTGACTCCGCGCGCGCTGTCGGAGCGCAGCGATGCGTCGTCCAGTTCCCATTTCAGGCCGGTGGTGGTCACGCCCGTGACGGGGCCGCCCAACGGAACGAGGCTCACCGTGGTGCCGACGGGAGAGTCGAGTTCGACCGAGCGTGGTCCGTGCAGAACGTGCACGAGATCGTTCGCCACCCACAGGTCGATTCGGTCGAGGGCGGAGAGAGGTGGTGCCGCGACGGCGGCCATGACCCCGAGCACGTGATCGATTCGGTCCCCACCTCCCCAAAGTACGGTGAGGGCGCGGGGTCGCAAGGAAACGATGGCAGACAAGGCGAGTTCCGTGTCGGTCTGGTCCTTGTCGCGGTCGGCGATCTCGAAACGCGCGTCCCGCGTCGTGGCCCAGGCCCGCGAGTCGTCGCTGATCGAGTCCATGTCGCCGAGCACGAGATCGGGCGTGAGTCCAAGAGTTCGGGCGTGGTCGACCCCGGAGTCGGCACAGACGACTCGTTGGAACGCATCGATGTGCCGGAGTGCTCGGGCGCTCGGGGCCGATCCACCGATGACGAGCAGGACGTGATCGGGTTCGTTCGACGAATGTGAGGTGCTGTTTGTCGTTGGCATTCGATTCCTCCGCTGGCATTACCCAGTTCAGGTTCTCGGGTCGATGGCGGCAGCCACCCTCTCAGCCCGCTGTTCCCGCGAGCTCCCCGTCGTGCTTCGGACACTACTTCGGTATCGGAGGTGTTTCTCGCTGGAAACGAAGGTGGTGACAGAATGTTGGATGCGCCGCCGTTTCTGCCGGTGCACGTCGGCGAATCGGGGGTCGAAGTGAGTGAGGACAAGTTCTTGACGGGCCGGGTCGCTCTGGTGTCGGGTGGGGGACGAGGTATCGGGCGGGGAATCAGCGAATTGTTGGCTGCCCATGGCGCCGCGGTCGCGGTGAACTACCGATCGGACCGTGAAGCGGCGGTGGAGACGGTGGCGACGATCGTGTCCAGTGGCGGAACCGCGCGTGCGTACGAAGCGTCGGTCGACGATCCTGATGCGGTCGCGTCGATGGTCGATGCGGTGGTGACCGAACTGGGCGGCATCGACATCTTGGTGTGCAACGCCGGGGTGGCGTCGCGCGGACGGGCCGTCGCCGACACCGATCCTGGTGAGGTGGGGAGGTTGCTGGCCACGCATGCCGTCGGGCCGCATCACCTCGCGCGTTGCGCGTTGCCGAGCATGCGAACGCGGGGACGTGGCGACATCGTGATGATCTCGTCCGTCGCCACCTCCCACATGAGCGCGAATGGCGCGCCCTATTCGATGGGTAAGGCGGCCATGGAGGCCTTGGCGTTCACACTGGCCAAGGAAGAGCGCCCCCACGGAATCCACGTGAACGTGGTGGCGCCCGGTCTGGTGGAGACCGACATGGGTCTGCGACTGGCCCGAGCGATGACCGGTCAAAAGGAAATGACGGATTTGCGAGCCCTCGACAAGGCGTCCCCTTTCGGACGCGTGTGTCAACCGCTGGACGTGGCCAATGTGGTGCTTTGGCTGTGCAGTGACGGGGCGGGCTACGTCACGGGCCAGCGGATCGAATGTGACGGAGGGGGTCCGCGGTGAGCGGGGGTCGGCTGTGAGCCGACGGTAGCCTTTCCCTCGTGAGTCCTCTTGCCCCCCAATCCCCGCCCGTCGACAGCGGAACGATCATCACGATCACCGATGACGCGCTCGCCGAACTGATCAAGCTCCGTGATGCGGAGGAGGACGCCGCTTCCTTGGGATTGCGCCTCGAAGTCGTCAGTAGCGCGGGTGAGGATTTCAAGTACGACTTGTCGCTCGACGAGTTCCGAAAGGCCGCGTTCACCGACGAGGTGCGCACCCACGGCGGGATGAAAGTCATCATCCCCGCGAAGGATCTGGAATTACTTCAGGGCGCGGTACTCGATTACGCCTCGTCGACCGGTCTCGTGATTCGCAACCCCAACAAGCCGGTGGCGATGGTGGTCGAGGGACTGGTGAGCGACGACGTGATGTCGGCCGAGATCGAGGCCGTGATCGCGACCGAGGTGAATCCGGCACTGGCGGCGCACGGTGGATTCGTGACCTATGTCGGACATGACACGGAGGGCACTGCCTATCTGACGATGGGCGGTGGTTGCCACGGGTGCTCGATGAGCCGGATGACGATGCTGGAAGGTGTCCAGACCCAACTGGTGGAGAAGGTGGACGGGCTGGAGCGAGTGCGCGACCTGACGGACCACACCTCCGGCGAAAACCCGTTCTACCGCTGACCACTTTGCGACAATTTGTCGCTTTGTGTACACGAGCCATGTACATAAAGCGACAATTTGTCGCATTTAGGGATTTTGGGGGCCGCGGATGAGGCGGCCGGGGAGGGCGCCCGTGAACTCGTCGCGATCCACCGTTTGCTCGCCCGCCACGAACGTCGCGATGTACCCGCGCCCCCGCTGCACCAAACGGCGCCCGTTAGCCGGAAGGTCGAACGCCATGCGGGGTACGTCGAAGCCCAGGTTCTCGTAATCGATGATGTTCAGATCCGCTCGCTTTCCCGGGGCGACCACGCCGCGATCGTGCAGTCCGAACAATTGAGCCGTCTGTGCGGTCTGGCGATGAATCACGTACTCCAGGCCGAGTCGGGGTCCGCGCCGACGATCGCGCGTCCAATGCGTCAGCATGAACGTCGGCATTCCACCGTCGCAGATCGCACCACAGTGTGCACCCGCGTCCGACAGTCCCATGCGAGTGCCGGGATGCAGATGCGCCTCGTAGGTCATCGACAGATCGCCATAGGAATAGTTGAAGAACGGCGCGTAGATCATCCCGTGCCCATCGTCTGACATCAGCTGATTCAGGATCAGTTCGACCGGATTCGCCCCCGTTCGTCGAGAGATGCCTCCGATCGAATCCTCGCGACTCGGCTCGTAGTCGATGTCCTCGCCGTTCACCAACCACATTCCGTCCAACTTGTCGAGAACGATTCGTTGAAAGAATCCGCCATCGTTCGGAACGTCCTCGACGATGCGACGTCGTCGCTCAGGATCCGCCAGTGCCCGCAGACGGTCGGGCATGGGAAGGTCTTGAACTTCGGCGTACGCGGGATGGAAAAGCAATGGGTGCACCGAGCCGTGCAGGCAGTACATGATTCCGATCGAGCGCCCGGCCACCTGGGCGACCATGGGGATCCCGTCGGCGCGGGCTTCGTCGAGACGAGTCAGCACCGATCGCCAAATCTCTGGAGATTGATCCGTCTGGCTGAGGTTCACGCTCACGGTACGACCGGTGCGTCGGGCCAACTCGCGCATCCACACCCATTCCTCGTTCGGGACGCGGATGTGCTCGGGAGAGAATTGGAAGTTCCCGTGTCCAATGCGAGCCATTGCGTCGGCGATCTCGAACAATTCCTCGGCACCGACCATCGTGCCGGGCACGAGTTCGCCGCTCTTGGACTTGTGCAGGGGCGTGCGGCTGGTGGAGAAACCGAGAGCTCCGGCGCGAAGGGCTTCTTCCACCAGTTCGCCCATTCGTCGGCGGTCGTCCTCGGTGGCCGGAAGGTTGTCGGCACCGCGTTGTCCCATCACGTAAGCCCTCAACGGCCCGTGCGCGATTTGGGTGCCGATGTCGAGTACGTAGGAGCGACTCGCGACGGAGTCCAGGTACTCGGGGAAACTCTCCCATTGCCAATCGATGCCATCGGTCATGGCCGAACCCGGGATGTCCTCGACTCCCTCCATCAGTTCGATCAGCCATTGATGTCGATCGGGGTGAGCGGGCGCGAAGCCCACTCCGCAATTGCCCATGACCGCGGTCGTGACTCCGTGCCACGAGCTGGGAGTCAGCCACGAATCCCAGGACACCTGGGCGTCGTAGTGAGTGTGCACGTCGACGAAGCCAGGTGTGACCAGTGC
>JAURHL010000077.1 GCA_030833305.1 Acidimicrobiales bacterium
TGCCCGCCGACCAGATGCCCGCCGCGGGAGCATTGAACTCGTTCCGGGGAAGCACGGCGCGCATGATCGGGCCGGCCATCGGCGGCTTTCTCATCGCGCTGGGTGGCGTGGAGGCGGCGTATTTGTTCGACTTGGTGACGTTCGTCGTGAGTGCGTCGTTGATCTTCCGGTTGAACCGCGTGCCCAACGTTCGTGAGGATCACGGACATCCCTTGGAAGAGTTGCGACAGGCGTTCCGCTACGTGCGGACCCGGCGCGACATTCTGGGCACCTACATCTGCGACACGTTGGCGATGCTCTTCGCGTTCCCCTTCGCTTTGTTCCCGTTCATCGCCGAGCAATACGACGCGACCTGGAGTCTCGGTGTGATGTACACGGCCCTGTCGGTGGGGGAGTTGATCGCTTCGACCACGTCGCGATGGTCGAAGCGTGTCGTTCATCATGGTCGATTCGTGCTCTTCGCCGGGATGGCGTGGGGTCTGGCCATCGGAGCCTCGGGTTTGGTGGGCTCGATCTGGTGGGTGATGGGATGTCTGGTTTTCGCCGGGGCCGCCGACATGGTGAGCGGTTTGTTCCGCATGCTCATCTGGAACCTCACCATCCCCGACGAGTTGCGGGGGCGCATGGCCGGGATCGAATTGTTGTCGTACTCGATCGGTCCACAGTTGGGTCAGGTCCGGGCTTCCGTGACCGCACGTCTCACGTCGGTTCGTGGTTCGCTGGTGATCGGTGGGTTGCTGTGCACGGGGGCGGTGGGTTCGATGCGGGGAGCGTTGCCCGAACTCTGGAATTACGACGTTCGTACGCACCAACGGGCGACGGATTCGCTCGGCACCTAGGCCGCTTGTCAGGCTGTGATCATGAGGAACCTCGCCGATACGGTCACCTTCGCCCACGGTCCCGCGATGTCCAACCGATTCATGTTGGCGCCACTGACGAACATGCAGAGTCACCCTGACGGCACGTTGTCCGACGAGGAGCATCACTGGCTCACCATGAGAGCCGGCGGTGGGTTCGGTCTCACCATGACCTGCGCGGCCCACGTGCAGCGCGTCGGTCAGGGCTTCCCCGGACAGTTGGGCACGTTCTCCGACGATCACGTGTCCGGTCTGGCGCGACTGGCTCGGGACATCGTGGCGCGGGACAGTGTGGCGATCGTGCAACTGCACCATGCCGGCAACCGTTCACCCAAGGACCTGATCGGCACCGATCCGGTGTGTCCGTCGGACGATCCCACCACCGGCGCGCGCGCGTTGTCCACGGCCGAAGTGGAGCAATTGTCCGAGGACTTCGTGGCCGCCGCGGTGCGTTGTCGAGATGCCGGATTCCACGGCATCGAATTGCACGGTGCCCACGGCTACATGATCTGCCAGTTCCTGTCGGCCGAGACGAATCGTCGAACCGACGCGTATGGAGGTCCGCTCGTCAATCGCTCCCGACTCTTGCTCGACGTGATCGACGGAATCCGTGCCCGGTGCGGCGACGATTTTCAGATCGGTGTGCGTTTGTCGCCGGAGCGCTTCGGCATGGTGATCGACGAGAGTCGCGAGTTGTTCGGCTGGCTCGTCGATGGTGGCAAGGTCGACATGATCGACATGTCGTTGTGGGATTGCTTCGCCCACGCCAAGGACGAGTCGTGGGCCGACCGTCGCCTCATCGACGTGTTCGCCGAACTCCCTCGGGGGAAAGTGAGATTGGCGGTGGCCGGCAAGCTCTACGGCGGACCCGACATCACCCGGGCCATCGACGCCGGCGCCGACATCGTGGCCCTCGGTCGAGCCGCCATCTTGCACCACGATTTCCCGCGGTTGGTCGCCGCCGACCCGAACGTCATGATGCGCCCGCTCCCGGTCACCGCCGACGAGTTGCGAGCCGAAGGCTTGAGCGACGGCTTCGTGGGCTACATGCGCTCGTGGCCCGGCTTCGTGGCCGACTGATCGTCGCGACATGATCCTCGTCGACGCTCAGGGTTTGGCCGCCTCGCGACCGAATCGCCCGCTGTTCGCCGATGTGTCGATCACCATCTCGGCGGGTGATCGGGTCGGCGTGGTGGGCATCAACGGCTGTGGCAAGAGCACGTTGCTGCGGATGGTCAGTGGCGAGATCGAACCATTCGCCGGAGTCGTGCGACGGGGTCGTGGCGCGCGCATCGGAGTCCTCGGGCAGAACCCGGTGTTGCCGGCGGGCACGGTTCGTGATGCGGCGATCGCGCTCTCCGGGTGTGCCACGCCGGAGATCTGGAGAGCCGAGGCCATGCTCGATCGCCTGGGAATGGCACCGTTGATCGCGCAACCCACCGAACAGCTGTCGGGTGGACAACGCAAACGCGTGGCTCTGGCCGCCCTCCTCGCGGGGGACTGGGATGCCCTGATCCTGGACGAACCGACGAACCATCTCGACCTCGATGCGATCCGGTACCTGGAGGAGTGGTTGGCGGCGTTCACCGGCGGCTTGTTGTTGGTCACCCACGACCGGCACGTGCTCGATCGGGTCACCACCAAGGTCCTGGAGATCGATCGCGGTCACGGCTACGTGCACGTTCCGACCGGGTGGAACGCCGGATCGGGGTACGCGGCGTATCTGGCCGGTCGCGTGGAGCGCGAGGAACAGGCCGCCGTCGCCGAACAGGTGCGGAAGAATCTCGCCCGCACCGAATTGGCCTGGCTGCGCCGGGGGGCACCGGCCCGAACGAGCAAGCCCAAGGCCCGCATCGCGGCCGCGACGAATCTGATCGACGCAAAAGCCGATGCTCCGGCTCGCGACGGCGATCTCGGTCTGGCGGCCAGTGAACGCCTCGGGGCGCAACGCCTGGGCTCCAAGGGGATCGAGTTGACCGGCGTCTCTTTCGCCTGGCCCGGCGGCGTCTCCGTTCTCGAACCCTTCGATCTCGTCCTCGAGCCGGGTGACCGAATCGGAATCGTGGGACCGAACGGTGCGGGCAAGAGCACGTTGCTCGACCTGATCGCCGGGCGGTTGTCCCCGACGGCGGGCGTCATCGACATCGGTCGAACGGTGAAAGTCGGCCACTACGACCAGTTGGGGCGCGAGCTGGACCCGACGAAGAAGGTCCGCGACGCGGTGGCCGGCGACAAAGGATCGCCGTCGATCGACGACGTGACGTTGATGAAGCGCTTCTGGTTCGACGGTGACGCTCAGTTCGCCGAGATCTCGACGCTGTCCGGTGGCGAACGTCGTCGGCTGCAGTTGCTGTTGACGTTGCTCGAGCAGCCGAACGTTTTGTTGCTCGACGAACCCACCAACGATCTGGATCTGGACACGCTGCGCGCCCTCGAGGACTTCTTGGACGACTGGCCCGGAATCGTGGTGACCGTCAGTCACGATCGTGCGTTCCTGGATCGCACCGTGTCCGACGTGTGGGCCCTCGACGGCCGGGGTGGTGTGCGGCCGGTGCGCGGCGGTGTGGCGGGTTGGCTGGCGACCCGGGCAGTCCCCGGGCAGACGGTCCCGAAGACGTCGTCGAGCAAACTCGCGTCGCCCACAGCGATCGACCCCGACGCTCCGAGGAAGTCATCGGGCGAGGCTCGGCCGACCTCGGCGAAGTCCCCGAGCACGTTGAAGCGGCTGTTGGCGCAAGCGGAGAAGGCCCTCGATGCGGCGGTGTCCAAGCGCGACGGCGTGAGCTCGGAGTTGACGAGGGTCGCCTCCGGTTCGTCGTCGGATCACGCGCGGTTGGCGACGTTGAGCGAGCAGTTGGCCGCGGCGCAAACGGCGGTCGATGCCGCCGAGGAAAAGTGGATCGAGTTCGCGGCCGAAGTGGAGGCCCGAGGCATCGACGTCGACGCGCGGGACTAGGTTGAGGCCATGGGTGCGCCAACCGCCGGAGATTTCGCGGCGGCGATCTCCGCGGTTCGATCGACGGACACTCTGGCCATCCCGTTGGGCCCCGGTGTCCCGGGCGGATTCCTGCACGCGTTGGGCGACTCGACGGCCGCGGACCGGTTCGTCGACCTGAAGGTGTTCGGAGCGTTGTTGCCCGATCTTTATTCGCTGTTCACGCGACCGACCGTCCACCTGAAGAGCGGCTTCTTCGGGCCCGCGGAGCGGTTCCTGCGCGACACCGGTGCCGACGTGGATTTCGTTCCCGCCGATTTCCGCCGCTTCGAGACCGTCCTGCACCGTTTGAAACCTCGCGTGGTGGCCGTGGCCGGATCGATGCCCGAGGGGGGCCGGATCTCGCTCAGCCTGCACGCCGGGGCGTTCACCGACACCATCGCCGACGTGATCGCCGACGACGATCGGGTGCTCATCGTCGAGTGCAGCCCGAACTTTCCCCGAACGTTCGGGCTGGGCGCATACACGCACTCGGTGGCCATCGACGACGTCGACCACGTCGTGTATTCGGATCGGTCGCCGTTGAACCTGGCCGACGTGGTCCCGAACGAGGCCGAACGGATCATCGCCGAGATCGCGGTCGGCTTCGTGCGCGACGGATGCACCATTCAGACGGGCATCGGTGGAATCCCCACGCAGGTGGCCGCGCGGTTGGCGAACGGCGACGGAGGCGATTACGGGATCCACTCGGAGATGTTCACGACGGGATTGATGCGATTGCACCAGTCCGGCAAGGTGACGAATCGCAAGGGCACCGAATTCGACGGTTTCTCGGTGACCACGTTCGCCGCCGGCGAGCCGGCCCTTTACGAGTGGCTCGACGGCAACCGCGACGTGCGATTCCTGCCGGTGGGCATCGTGAACTCGCCCGAGATCATCGCCCGCAACCGCGACATGGTGTCCATCAACGGTGCGATGGCCGTCGATCTGTCGGGGCAAGTCGTCGCCGACAGCATTCTCGGCAAACAGTTCTCGGGCATCGGGGGACACGAGGATTTCGTGTCGGGCCCGGGACTCTCGGACAACGGTCGCAGTCTCGTCTGTCTGCCGTCCACGTCGGTGGTGAACGGAAAGGTGGTCTCACGGATACTCGGTCGACTCCCGGAGGGAACGGTCGTGACCACACCGCGACATCAGGTGGACGTCGTCATCACCGAGTTCGGGGCCGCCGAGATTGCCGGCTTGTCGATCGCGGAACGGGCTCACGCATTGGCGCGCATCAGCCACCCCGATTTTCGTGACGAACTGTCGGCCACCGCCGATGTCTGGCCGAGCGACTGAGTCGGCCGTCGATCGTTCCGGATCAGCGGGCCGTGACCATCGCATCGATGACGTCGTGCACCGAACCACTCGCGAAACCGATGGCTTCGTCGTTGATGCCGAAGGGAACGACGAGATTGCCGTTGTGGATGGCCGCACCACAGGAGTAGACGACGTTGGGGACGTATCCGTCGCGAGCGCCGTCGATGGGGGCGATCAGGGGAGCATCGAGATGTCCGATCATCCGCGTCGGGTCGTCGAGATCGAGCAGGATCGCCGAGATCGTGTAGCAACGCATCGGGCCGACCGAGTGGGTGAGAACCAACCATCCCGCATCCGTTTCCAGCGGAGAACCGCAGTTGCCCACCTGGAGCGCCTCCCAGGGATGTTCGGGCGTTTGCAGTCGAACCGGTGAGTCCCACGACTCGGGATGATCGGAGAACGCGACGTAATTGGACTCACCGTCATGACGTGACAGAGCCACGTACTTGCCACCCACGAGACGGGGGAACAGGGCCAGTCCCTTTCCTCGTGCCGCCGAACCGGTCACGGGGAAGATGTCGAACGAGACGAAGTCACGGGTGTGGAACATCTGCTGGGACACTTGTCGACCGTCGAAGGCCGTGTACGTGCCGAAGTATCCGAAGTCGCGATCGGACGAACGGAATTCGACCAGACGAAGATCCTCCATTCCGCGCCACTCGGCGGCCGAGTGGGGCCACAGGATGCGAACCGAAGGATCGGTCTCGCGGGGGAACGTCAGTGAGTAGCTGCGCTCGGCGATGGCGCGAAAACGATGAGCGGTTCCGTCGGCGTTGCGGTAGGTCTCACGGTCTTTCACCAGTCGGGCGATCTGGCGATCGAGATCGGCCGCGGAGAATTGGTCCGACAGTCCGTCGAGCACGGAACGCGCGTCGTCGTCGAGGTCACCGAGGTGGCTGAGCAAGCCGGCGAAGGTCCGTTTGTGCAGATGCCCCTCGGTCTGCAGGCCGGGGTTCAAGGTGCGGCCCGGTGGGTCGACGCGCACCTCACCCGTCGCGTCGACGTGGACGGTTCGAAACCCGATGGAGGAGCGGTGGCCTTCGCTGATGCCGCGAACGCTCATGATGAACGTCGCGGTTCCGTTCACGACGTTGGCGAAAGGAACGATCGACGGGTTCGTGAGAGCGGCGCCCTCCACGGCCACCTCGTTGGTGAAGAGCGCCCCGATCAGCATCAACCGATCCCGAGAGAGCGCCACCCGTCGGGGCATGCGTCCGGCCATGCGCTCGGCGTGCACCTCGAGCCAGTAGTCGAGGTCGCGGTGTCGGGGCCCGAACACCGCGGTGACGGCGTCGAGTTCGGCTCGGACCTCGGCTTCGGTGAGTCGCAGGGCGCGGTCCATCACCGCGCCCGCCCGCCCACTCGGTGAGCCGAAGTCCTCCTGGCCGGCGATGAAGAGGTGCAGCAGGGTCCGGGTGGGGTCCGGTCGCAGCACGGTCGTCGATCGCACGAGGAGTGCGTCGGTCATGCCGGTGTGCGTTCCTGCAAGGTGGACAGCATGGCCAAGGTGGACTCGGCGCCCTGGTTCAGGTTCGGTCCGTTCGGAGTGAGTCCGTCGTAGCCCCCGAACGTGGCACGATCGAACATCTCGACTCCGAGATCGTTGTGGCCGCAGAACCAGCTCTGACACGCGTCGAAGTCGGCGGACCATCGAGGATCGCCCGTGACGGAGAAGGCACGATGAGCGGCGTCGGCGAGGGCGGCCACTTCGATGGGCTGTTGATCGAATCCCGGGCCGGTGTCGCCGATCTTTCGACCCCCGACCGGGGTGACCGACAGATGTCCGTCGAACGTCTCGGTGAGAAAGAGCCAATCGAGCAACTCCAGACCGCGGGCGAGGTCGCGGGGTCGATTCAGCAGGTCACCCGATGCGATCAACACCTCGGGAATGACGGCGTTGGCGTAGGTGAGGGCGCGTTCGGGCCATGACCAGGCGCACGATTCGTGTTCGAGAACCGTTTCGGCGATGCGGTCGGCGGCCTCGGCGAGCACGTTGCGCGCGGAGTCGTTCGTCGGGTCGACTCCGAGGATCTCGGCCGCTCCGAGCGCGGCGAAACATCGCGCGCGTGTCCACGGAGAACTGACGTGGGACGACCTTTCGAAGGCCGTCCCACCCCGGTGACGGAGCAACGCGTCGGAACTGCGCGCCGCCGCGGTTCCGAAGGCCCACACCGCTCGACCCCAACAATCGTCCGTCGACGCATCGTCGGTCCAGCGGCGGGTGAAGGCCATGCGATTGCGCACGCGACCATCGGGATCCTGCGCATCGAGGACGAATCGCATCCCCAGATTGGCCAAGCTCTCCGAACCGCGGGTTCGGCCGGCGTCGCGGACCGCGAACATCAGCAAACGGGCGTTGTCATCGGTGCAGTAGCCATGGGCCAATCGGGGAACGGTCCCGTTCGCGTGTTCGAGGATTCCCCGCGAGTCGGCCAAGGTGAACAGATGATCGAGTCGCATCGGTTGGCGAACGCCGTTGGCGATGGAGATCATGACGTGAGCTGCTTGCTCGTGGCCGGTTGACCGGCTCGCATCACGCGCAGGTACGAGCGGGCCACGGACTGCCACGAGTGTTGGGGGGCCAATCGACGAGCGGCTTGTTGCATGAACGCCAGCGTCGACCGTGATCCGAGAATGTGATCGATCGATCGCGCCAACCCCAACGAATTGCGACGTGGCACGACCCGCACCGCTCCACTTCGACTCAGTTCGCGCGCATGAGGGAAGTCGGTGGCCACCACGGGGCGTCCGGCGGACACGGCATCGACGAGAACCCCGGAGGTGATCTGGTCGGGGGAGTCGTACGGCAGGACCACCAGCTCACTGCGCAGGATCAAATCGTTGAGCTCGTCGAGCGTTCGGTAGCGGGAGTCGAATTCCACCCGATCGCCCACTCCGAGATCGTGGGCCAGAGCGACGAGGGACTCGCGGTACGCCTCGCCGTCGCGGGCGAGCACCTTGGGGTGGGTGGCACCGGCCACGACGTAGTGAACGTCGGGGTACATGTCCACGATGCGGGCGACGGCCTCGATGACCCACTCGACTCCCTTTCCGGGTCCGATCAGGCCCCAAGTGAGGAGTTGAAACGGTCGGGGCTCGACGTTTCCGCTGTCGGCGGGGATGGTGGCGCCGTGGGGGATCGTGAAGACCTTCGACGGATCCACGTCGTAGTTCTCGACCAAGCGGGTGCGGGCGCTCATCGTCATGGTGACCGAGACCGTCGAGCGGTCGACGACGGACTCGAGAATCCGTCGTTGGTTCGCCGTGGCGGTCAGGGGGACGGTGTGCAGCGTCGTCACCGACGGTACGGACACGTTGTCCAAGAGATCGAGGACCGCGACTCCGTCGTCGGCTCCGAAGATCCCGTATTCGTGTTGGACGAACACCCCGTCGAGTTGGTCGATGAGGTCCACCGTCTCGGCGAGCGATCGGTGGTCGTCGACCCGCCACTGGTGCGCCGGGCGACGCCCGTCGTTCCACGTCGTTGGCACGAACTCGGTGTCGTCGGCGCCTTCGACCACGCGAAACCCGTCCACCTCGACGCCCGGGCGCATCTCGAGTCCGCGTGACAACGCCGCTCCGAACGTGGCCAGACCGCACGCGGTGGGT
>JAURHL010000078.1 GCA_030833305.1 Acidimicrobiales bacterium
CGTCGGTCTTCGTGGCGACTTCCTTCACCAACTGAGCACCCATGTTCTCGAACGGGTCTTCCAGTTCCACTTCTTTGGCGATGGACACACCGTCGTTGGTGATGGTGGGCGCACCGAACTTCTTGTCGAGGACGACGTTGCGTCCCTTGGGTCCGAGGGTCACGCGCACGGCATCGGCCAGCTTGTTCACGCCGGCTTCGAGTGCGCGACGCGCCTCCTCGTCGAACTTCAGAATCTTGGACATGGGTCAGTTCCTCACTTGACCACGATGGCAAGGACGTCACGGCTGGTGAGGATGAGAAGATCCTCGCCGCCCGCGGTGATCTCGGTGCCGCCGTACTTGCTGTAGAGGACCGTGTCGCCGACCTTCACGTCGAGCGCGAAGTGCTTGCCTTCGTCGTCGCTCCAGCGTCCGGGTCCGACGGCCAGGACTTCACCCTGCTGGGGCTTTGCCTTGGCGGTGTCGGGGATGACGAGACCGGAAGCGGTGCGCTCCTCGGCTGCGTTGGGCCGGACCACGATTCGGTCATCGAGGGGCTTCAGGTTCATGGTGTCGAGCCTTTCGTTGGCGTGTGTTGTTTCTGGTCATGTCGACCGCCGGGAAGCGTTAGCACTCCCGTCGGTCGAGTGCCAAGGATAGAGGTGGGCCTCGGGCGTTAGCAACCGGAAGCCGAGAGTGCTAACCCCGGCGATCGGGGTCGCGGAAGTGACCGGTTTGGGTCACTTTCGCGACCCCGATCGGAAGGGTGAGGTCAGATCAGGGGGGACCCGAGCGACGCGGCCACGGCGGAGACCCGAGCCACCGGTAGCCCGATCACGGCGTCGATGTCTCCGTCCACGCGCGCCACGAATCCGGCCGCCCCACCCTGGATGGCGTAGGCCCCGGCCTTGTCGCGGGGTTCTCCGGAGTCCACGTAGGCGATCAGGTCGGGGATGGGAACCGCGCGGAACTCCACCGTGCTGGAGACCACCTCCACGTGGCCCTCCCAGTCCACGCCTCGGCAACCGGGCCCGGCCACCGCCACCGCGAAGCCGGTGTGCACCCGGTGTTCGCGACCCCGCAGGCGCATCAACATGGCCATCGCGTCGGCATCGTCGACGGGCTTGCCCAGGATCTCGCCGTCGATCTCGACCGTGGTGTCGGCCGCGATGACGACCGCACCCACCGACACCGCACCCACCTCGCGCATCACCGCGTCCAACTTGGCCGAGGCCAAACGTCGCACGTAGTCCACCGGCGACTCGGCGGGCATCACCGACTCGTCGATGTCGGGCGACACCACGCGTGGTTCCACACCGATCGCGCGCAACAACTCCAAACGCCGCGGAGAACCCGATCCCAGCACCACGTGCGTCGTTGCCACGTCGTCAGCCTCCGGACAGCGCCATCACGTCGTCGTCGCAGGGGACGGTGAGGTCGTCGAGATGATCGAGATATCCGTCGGGCAACGCCACTCGAATGGGCCCGCTGGTCTTGCCGCGTCGGATGCGCTCACCACCGTCGACCACCGCGAGTTCCGATCCGTGAGCGTCCAACATCTCCTCGAGCAGTCGATCCACCTCGTCCACGGTGGAGGTGGTGGCCAGACGATGCCGAATGTCGCCACCCACCGGGAAACCGGTGAGGTACCACGACACGTGTTTGCGGAAGTCGCGCACCCCGCGTGGACTTCCGGACGCATCGGCTCCGAAGTGTTCGTCGAGGGCCCGCACGTGCCTCTTCATCACGTCGACCACGAAACCCAGACGACGCGGAGGTGCCACCTCGCGACCGGCGAAGGCGTCCACCAGATCACCGAACAACCACGGACGCCCGAGGCACCCGCGACCCACCACCACGCCGTCGCAACCGGTGTGTTCCACCATGCGCAACGCGTCCTCGGCGGTCCAGATGTCGCCGTTGCCGAGCACCGGAATGGAGTGCACCACCTGCTTCAAAGCGGCGATGGCGTCCCAGTCGGCTTCACCGCTGTAGTGCTGTTGCGCCGTGCGCGCGTGCAGGGCCACCGCGGCGATACCGGTGTCCATGGCGATGCGTCCGGTGTCGAGATACGTGATGAGGTCGTCGTCGATTCCCTTGCGGAACTTGGCGGTGACCGGAATTCCGAACGGGGTCGCCGCTTCGACGGCCGCGGTCATGATGGCCCGCAACAAGTTGGGCTTGGCCGGCACCGCGGCGCCACCGCCCTTGCGGGTGACCTTGGCCGCGGGGCAACCGAAGTTCATGTCGATGTGGTCGACCGCACCGGCACCACCGAGTCGCTTGATCGCCTCGCTCAACATGCGCGGATCGCTTCCGTACAACTGCAGGCTGCGCGGCGACTCACCGGGGGCGAAGGTGACCATGCGTTCGGTCTTGGCGCTGCCGTGCACCAGCGCGGTGGCCATCACCATCTCGTTCACGTACAAGAGGCCCGGTGCGAACTCGCGGCACAACGAACGGAACGGTGCGTTGGTGACCCCGGCCATGGGAGCCAACACCACCGGTGACGGCAAGGTCAACGGTCCGATGCGCAACGCCGACGTCACCACGAGCCGTCCATCAGGGGCAGTCGGAGGTTGGGGAACGCCCCGGTGTCGAGCGCGGTCGGTCCGTCACTGCGCAAGCGGTACCACGCGGCGGCGCCGATCATGGCGGCGTTGTCGGTGCACATCGCCCGACTCGGCAACAACACGCGTCGACCGTCGGCGGCGGCCATGGCCGAGAAGCGTTCGCGCATCAGCGAGTTGGCGGTCCCGCCTCCACCGAGAACCACACCCTTGGCACCCACCTGCTCGGCGGCTCGGCGCGCCTTGTGCACCAACACGTCGACCACGGCAGTTTGGAACGAGGCGGCCACGTCGGCGGTGCGCACCGCGGGGTTCTTGCGCACGAAATTGATGACCGAGGTCTTCAGGCCGCTGAAGCTGAAATCGAGACCGTCGTTGCGCATGGCACGCGGGAAGTCGATGGCGTTCGCGTCGCCCTCGCGAGCGATGGTGTCGACGGCCGGACCACCGGGATAACCCAGATCGAGAAAACGTGCCACCTTGTCGAAGGCCTCGCCGGCGGCGTCGTCGATAGTACGACCGAGCAATCGGTACTCACCGTGGTTCCGCATCTCGATCAACATCGTGTGGCCGCCCGACACCAACAACACCACCAGCGGCAGTTCCAGTTCGGGCTTCTCCAACAAACCGGCGTACAGGTGGGCCTCGAGGTGATTCACACCGACGTACGGAACGTCCCACGTGAGCGCCAACGACTTGGCCGCCGACACTCCCACCAGCAAAGCGCCGATGAGGCCGGGACCGTGCGTGGCGGCGACGGCGTCGATGCGCGTCTCGTCCACTCCCGACTCCACGATGGCGCGCGCCACCACCGGGTTCAACAGGTCGAGGTGAGCACGACCGGCGATCTCGGGAACGACACCGCCGTATTGCGCGTGAAGATCGATCTGCGAGCTGACCACACTCGACAGAACGTCGACTCCGCCCATCACCAACGACGCAGCGGTCTCGTCGCAACTGGTCTCGATGGCCAACACGACGGTGGAGGCGTCGACGGGACGCAGGTGCTTGCCGGTCGTGCTCATCGGTCGTCCTCGTCGAGGGAGTTCAACCGCTCTCGGTACTCGGGCGAATCGATGTCGTGGACCCACATCACCAGTGCGTCCTCCGTGTTCTCGTAGTAGCGCTGCCGGATGCCCGCGGGGGCGAAGCCGAACTGCCGGTACATCGCCTGCGCCGCGGTGTTGCTGACGCGCACCTCGAGCGTGAGGGCGGTGAAGCCTCGTTCGACGGCGACGTTCGCCAACCGCAGCAACATCCGGCGCGCGAACCCCCGACGTTGCACTTCGGGAGCCACCGCGATGTTGGTGACGTGGGCCTCGTCCACCGCGAACATCAGGCCGCCGTACGCCACGACCTCCGAACCCAATGTCCCGACGACGTAATGACGTTCGCCGCGTCGGGCCAGGTCGATCTCGCTGTTGAACACGCCGGCCGTCCACGGCTTCGGGTGGATGCGTTCCTCGATGGTGAGGATCGACTTCACGTGACGACGTCGCATGGGAACGATCTCGAACGACTCCGAGGCTTCCGCCGACGGATTCAGGAGGCGCGACACGATGCTCACGACCCGGCTCCGTCGTTGCGGGTGGACCAGTTGATCTCGGCGTCCGGCTTGCGCAGGTACAACGCCTCGACTTCCCACGGGTTCACCCACTCCTCGCGCAGTGCCTTGGCGTGCGCCAGTTGAACCAGTGGCGCCGAGCTCGGGTACGCGAAGAACTGCTCGGCGATCTCCACTCGATGTCCGGCGGCGATCTCTTCGTGGTAACGAACGGCACCGTCGCCCACGCACACCACCTCCTGGCCCCGTGCCAACAGGTCCGCGACGAGATCGTCCACGCGACCGGCGGTTGGTTCGCTGACGCGTTGGATTCCGCCGGGAACCTGTCGGTACAGCGCGTAGAAGATCTCGCCCTTGCGCGCGTCGATGACCGCGGCGATCACCTTGTCGGTGCGTCGCAACGGATACGCCAGCAGGTCGAGACTGGAGATGGCGATCATCGGAACGCGCAACGCCTGAGCGATCGCCTTGGCCGACGCCAAGCCGACCCGCATGCCGGTGAACAGGCCCGGCTCCATGTCGACGGCCACCACCGAGATCTCGTCCAGGGTCACGTCGGCCTGACGACACACGAAGTCGATGGCCGGAGTCAGGGTCTCGGCATGACGCCGACCGCGCGTCACTTCGAACATGCCGAGCACGCCCTCGTGCCCGCCGATGGCCACGCTCACCCGCTCGGTGGCGGTCTCGATGCCGAGGATCATCATGACGGGTCGTCCACTCGCCACGTCGCGACGGCGGCCTCGACGCGCTCCCAACGCGCGGCCCACGTCCGACCGACCCCGCGCACCGTGACGAAACGCGCGTCGTCGTCGTTGTCGTCGTGTCGCAAACGCACCTCGAGGTGGTCGCCCAGCAACGGCGCCGCCGGGTCGCCCCACTCGACCAACAAGATGCCGTCACCCTCGACCAGTTCGGCCAGGGCCAGGTCGGCCACCTCGCTCATGCGATCCAACCGGTAGAGGTCGGCGTGGTGCAGGTTCACGCGGCCCGTGTCGTAGGTGTGCACCAAGGTGAAGGTCGGACTGGTGACCGGTTCGTCGACACCGAGCTCATCGGCGAATCCTTGGGCGAACGCCGTCTTGCCCGAACCCATGTCGCCCGACAGGATCACCACGTCGCCGGTGCGCGCCAACTGCGCCAACGACGACGCGACACCGTGCGTGTCGGTGACCGAGCGGCAGTACAGGGAGATCACGCGTGGATCCTACCGACGGTCCGCTGGGCGACGAGTCGGCGACTGGATAGGGTCTCGTTGTCGTCCGCGTCGTTCGTACCCGAGGAGGTGACCATGAGATTCGTCTTCCAATATCCCGACTTTCACGGTCTCGACGGCGACATGCTCGACGCCGGAGACGTCGGTGAACTCGCGGTGCGGGCCGAGTCGGCGGGTTGGCACGCGTTCGCGTTCACCGAGCACCCCGCGCCGTCGGCCAAGTGGCTCGCGGCCGGCGGTCATCAGAGCCTCGACCCGTTCGTCGCCCTGGCCCACGTTGGTGCGGTCACCGAGCGATTGCAACTCATCACCTACATCTCGGTGCTTCCGTACCGAAATCCGTTGATCACGGCCAAGGCCGCCGCCACCGTCGACAAGTTGTCGAACGGACGTTTCGTGCTCGGTGTCGGCACCGGATACCTGAAGGCCGAGTACTTCGCGGTGGGCGTGGACTTCGACGAGCGCAACGAGATCTTCGACGAGGCACTGAACGTGATGCCTCTGCACTGGTCGGGTGAGCCGTTCGATTTCACGGGCAAGCACTTCGACTGCCGGGGCATAATCGGTCGCCCACGACCCGTTCAGCAACCGATCCCGATCTGGATCGGGGGCAACTCGACGCTCACCCTGCGTCGCATCGCCACCGCCGGTCAGGGATGGATGCCGCTCGTGAGTGACGCCCCCATCTCGCCGACCGTGCGCTCGCCCGTGCTCAGCACACCCGAACAGGTGGCCGAACGGCTCGGGGTGTTGCGCGACCTGGCCGGCGAGCGCTACGAATCGTTGTCGGTCATGATCCCCTACTCCGATCATTCCATTCATGATCTCGGTCGCGACGTCGAACGTCATCGGGATCTGCTCGGACGAATCGCCGCCATCGGCACCACGCACGTGGCCATCGCCGGACCATCGGCTTCGCACCCGGCCTCGGCGGAATTCATCCAGGGATTCGCCGAGACGTACATGACGTCATGACGGACGAACGTGGCATCATGACGGTCGATCGCGAGTTCTTCCGGCGGTATCTCGCCGCGTGGGGTGCCGGTGACGTGGACGCGTTGATGACCTTCTTCACCGACGACATCGTCTTTCGCGACATGACCATGGGACACGGCGCGTCCGGCGGGGCGAAGATGCGACGCTTCGCGGAATACTCCTTCGACTCGTTCCCCGGTGCGGGGTTCGAACTGGTTTCCCACGTGTGCGACGGCCGTTCGTTCGCCATGGAGTGGTTGATGCGACCCGGAGACATCCCGGGCGTGTCGTTCGGCAGCCTGGTCGGCGATCGCATCTGCGAACAACGCGATTACTGGGACGGGCGACGCCTGTCATGAGTCGTCGTTCCAAGTCGCTCGACGCCGGCTTCCCCATCGATGTCCCTATTCGCCGCGGCGACGACCTGGGCCCGAAGGCGCAACGCACGGTCGAACGGATCATCGAGAGCGCCCGTGGCGTGTTCCTCACCAACGGATACGCCGGAACCACCATCGACGAGATCGCCCGGGTGGCCGAACTCTCGCGGGGTTCGATCTACACCTACTTCCCCACGAAACGCGACGTGTTGGTGGCCGTCGGTGCCGACAGCGTGCGCGCCACCGAATCTCTCATCGTCGATCTGGGTCGTCTCGGTCGTACCCGCAAGGGACTGAACGAGTGGGTGGCGGCGTACTTCGCCTTTCTCGACGTGCACGGTGCGTTCGCTTTCGCCTGGACCGAGGCGGCTCAGAACGACGAGGAGATTCGGATCGCCGGCATGAAGGGCCACCTGCGCGTGTGTCGGGATTTCTCGCGCCGACTGGCCGAAGCGACGGGCCGACCCATCGACGACCCCGAGACGTTCGGCCTCACCATGATCAGCATGCTCGAGCGGTTGTGGTCCTACGGCAGCCTCTACAGCGGTCGCACCCGTCGCGACGTGGTGGTCGATCGCGCCGCGATCACCATTTGGTCGGCGGTTCGGGGCTGAGCATTCACACCCTCTAAGGTTCGACCATGACGAAGAACAAGATGTGTGAGGGTCGAATCTGCGCCGTGACCGGTGCCGGACGAGGAATCGGTCGCGAGTACGCGCTACTGCTGGCCGCCGAGGGTGCCAAGGTCGTGGTCAACGACTTCGGTGGCGCGCGCGACGGTTCGGCCGGCGGTGGCAGCAATCCCGCCCAGGACGTGGTGGACGAGATCAAGGCCGCCGGCGGCGAGGCGGTGGCGCATCTCGGTGACGCCAGCTCGTACGCCGACGCCCAGGCCATGGTGAAGTTGGCGATCGACACCTTCGGTGGCATCGACGTCGTCGTCAACAACGCCGGCATCCTGCGCGACCGCATGTTGTTCTCCATGTCGGAGGAGGAATGGGACGCCGTCATCAAGGTGCACCTGAAGGGCACGTGGGCCTCCAGTCGCGTCGTCGCCGAGTACTGGCGTAACCGCGCCAAGGAGGGCCTGAAGAACGACGGTCGCATCATCAACACCACCTCGGTGTCGGGTCTGTACGGCAACCCCGGTCAGAGCAACTACGGCGCGGCCAAGGCCGGTATCGCCACCTTCACGCTCATCGCCGCCGAGGAATTGGCGCGTTACGGCGTCACCTGCAACGCGGTGGCCCCCGGGGCACTCACCCGTCTGACCGAGGACCTGGGTCTGCCGCCCGAGATGCTCGAGCGCTTCGGGCCGGAATGGGTCGCCCCCGTCATCGCGTGGTTGGCCTCGTCGCAATCGGCCGACGTCACCGGACAAGTGATCGAGTCCAACGGCAGCTTGCTCGGTATCGCACAGGGCTGGATCCGTGGTCCACACGTCACCAACCCGCCACTCGACCCGCACGAGATGGACGCGGTGATCCGCGGTTTGCTCGCCAAGGCGACGCCGCGGACCAAGATGTCCGACATCAACTGATCCCGGACCTCACGAACAAGACGTCAGGACCAGGCGGCGATCAACTCGTCGGCATCGACGATGGTCGCGATCATCGACAACGAGTTCTCCAACACGGCGTCGGCGTACTCCTTCGGAATGCCGCACACCGCGTCGCGAACGATCACGACCTGATAGCCCAGATCGCAGGCACTCAGCGCCGTGCCAAGCACGCCCAGGTTCACGCTGACTCCCATGATCACCACCGTGCGACCGCCGAGGTTGCGCACCACGGCATCCAGTTCGGTGCCGGTGAACGCGGTCATGCCGTGGATACGACTCATCTTGATGTCGACCGGCTG
>JAURHL010000079.1 GCA_030833305.1 Acidimicrobiales bacterium
ACGTTCACGACCAGCATCACCTTGGCGGGGATGTCGGCCAGCGTGGTGGGTCGACCGGACAACGTGTTGACGGGTTGCTGCAGAATGCTCATGCCCAAGCCTGACACATCCGTACGCCTCGTCGGAACGCGATGAACCCGAGACGGCGCTCGACGAATTGGTCGGGGAGGGGAGATTTGAACTCCCGACCGCCTGCACCCAAAGCAGGAACGCTACCACTGCGCCACTCCCCGGTCGGAGGACAAGCCTAGCGAGGTCGGCCCGCGAGCGCTTCGCGACATCCGGCATGCGCGAGCAACGCGGACGTACGATTTGGCATCGCCACAGCCTTGGACTCCGACGCGGTCGACGAAACCGGGACGACCGAAGCCTTTCAACGCGTCTCTCGGACGCGAGTCGCCACTCTTCTCGCGTGGATCATCCTCGCGGCGGGCGCGGGTCTCACGGCGTCGCTCGGGTTCGACGTTCGCCTCGCCCTGGCGGTGGTAATCGTGGCGCGGGCCGTGCACGGCGTCCCCGCTGGTGTCGCCGCTTTGACGTCGGCGGGCGTCGTCACTTTCGTCGCGCGCGGCTTCGTCTCGTCGGCGGAACCTCACCTGGCCCCGGCGGTGTTGGCATCGCTCTTCCTCGTGGTCGAGGCCGTGGCGCTGTCGCATGTGGTGTTGGTGCTCACGAATCGAGTCAGTCGACGCACGAATCCGATTCGTCGATTCGCGGTTGTCGCGGTGGCGATGGTCGCGACATCTCTCGTATTGGCGGCGTTCGAATCAGTGGTGGCCAATGTCGCGATCGACGAATCGGTGGCGTCGTTCTGGGAGCGAGGAGCGGCCGTGACTGCCGGATCGCTGCTCGGCCTGTGCGCGACAGTCCTCGTGCATGGCCGTCGGTTCCGCCACCACGGTCTGTCGTTCGACGAGTTGACCGCCCCGTTCGCGGCGCTCATGATCGTGGTGTTGGCTCTGCAAGCCACCGGTGAGATCTGGCGTTCCGCCGACGCAGACCGTCTTCGGGACGCGGCGCGAACGACGATGACCGCCTTTATCGACGACGTGTCGGACGAAGTGAACGCTGCCATCGACGCGTTGGGCACCGACGACGACACGCTCGCGACGCGTCCGGCCGTGAGTGGAGTGTTGGTACGTTCGGAGACGGGCGACGACGAGTTGATCCTCGGCGACCAGCAGCTCTTCGAGGAACTGCTCACGGTCGTGTCCGAGGCAGAAGACACGGCTCGAGGTGGCGAGAACCGTACCCGGTTGCGCGGTGACGGACTGATTTCTCTCGATCGCGGCACATTCCTGCTGTTCGAGACCCTTCGTGATTCGCCCGACTCGGAAGCCACCGCCACGTTCCTCCTCGCACTCGACGCGGATCGTCTGCTCGTCTCGGCGAGCGACTCATTGGCCGGAGCGTTCGGCGACGTCGAGGTCTCCCTCGTGACATCCAGCGAGGAAGGTCGAGCGACGGGCACCATCGACGGCGCCGTCGTGGTGATGAACGCTGAACCGGCGGCCGGATTCGGAGTGGACGGCCAACAGGCCACACTCGTACTCATGTTCGAGGTCCTCCTCGGCGCGGCGGTGATCGCGGTCTTGTTGTTGGGGGCCTCGGCGCAGGTGCGGGTGGCGCTCGAACGACGTCGCCGCGAGTCGTTGCTCGAAGCAGCTCTCGACGCGACGCCTGGTTTGTCGGTGGTGTTCGACCAAGACATGACGGTGTTGGCGGGGAATCGGGTCGTTCGTGACGTCCACTCGGATCGGGTCCCGGGTATCCCGGTCATCGAGGTTCTCGGCTTCGGTCCCGAAACGGTGCGAGCCCGGATCGTCGGTGAACTGCTCGCCAAGGTTCTCGGCGGAGAGGGAGGGCACGCCGAGGTTTCCGGAGGCGAGGGTGACGAAATGCGCATTCTCGAACTCGAGGCGTACCCGGTGTCGGTGCCCGGCGATGAACGCATCGGATTCCTGCAGGTCTCCGACGCCACCGAACGACGCAGCATGGCCATGCGCACCGCCCAAGCGGAGCGCATGGAGTCTTTGGGCGCCTTGGCTGGCGGTTTGGCACACGACTTCAACAACCTTCTGTTCGTCACGCTCGGCAATTTGCAGTTGATGGCCATGAACGAGACCATCACCAAGGACGAGAAGTTGGCCAAATTCCTCTCGCGATCGATGGCGGCGGTCGAGCGCGGAGCCGAGATCACGAAGTCATTGCTGGCGGTGGCGCGCAGTCAACCGCTCGAGGAGACCGCGGTGTCACTCGCCGACCTGATCAAGGGATTGCTCCCGTTGGTGAAGCAGGCCGTGGGCGCTGGGCGCACGGTGGAAGTCGACATCCCCGATCCGAATCTGCACCTCATGGTCGATGCCGGCCGACTGCAGAGTTGCATTCTAAATCTGGCGTTCAATTCTCGTGACGCGATGGGGCCAAACGGCCGCGTGCGTATCGCGGCGCGTCGCCGCGAGGACATGATCGAGTTGTCGGTGTCCGACGACGGATCCGGTATGCCGGCCGATGTGGTGGCGAGGGCGTTCGAGCCTTTCTTCACGACGAAAAAAGCCGGCAGCGGCACGGGTCTCGGCCTGGCCACCGTGTACGCCTTCGCCCAACAGAGCGGTGGCACGGCGACCCTGGAGAGTCGACCCGGAACGGGGACCACCGTCACACTCGTTCTTCCGTTGCATGTTCCGGGTGCCGTGTCCGCGCGACACGCGTCGACTCGCCGCGCGGGTCGACGCGTGGTGGTGGCCGACGACGAGCAGGCCTTGGCCGAGATGGTCGCGGCGTGGTTGATGGACGTCGGAGTCGACGCCCGTTTCGCTTTGTCTCCCCGCGAGGCTCTCGAACTGATCTCGGAGTTTCGTCCCGACGTATTGGTGTCCGACGCCAACTTCGGCCTCGAGCAAGACGGGCTCGATCTCGCTCGTCTGGCGACGGCCGATCAACCCGATCTTGCCGTGATCTTCATGACGGGTTATTCGTCGAGCATGAAGCAGTTGCAAGAGTTGGGTGAGCGGACGCTCGCCAAGCCCTTCTCTCGGGAGGATCTCTACGCGGCGGTGCTACCGCTCGTGGCTGACGATGGGATCGGAATGAACTCCGTGCAGGATGTATCCGAGGGAGGTGGGCAACATGGCTGACGCCGCACGAGTGCTGGTGATCGACGACGAGGTGGCCATTTGTGAACTCATCGAGGCGGTCGCGGAGTCCGCTGGTTTCAGCGCCCATTCGGCCAGCACGCCCGCCGACATCGAGCGGGCGGTCGAGGGACGCTTCGATCTCGTCGTCCTCGACCTGTCGCTTGGGGAGGTGGACGGGATCGAAGTGATGAGCCGACTCGGGGCGCGGCACCGCGGAATGCCGGTCATCCTCGTGAGCGGAGCGGATCAATCGTTGCTCGACACCGCTGGGCGCATCGCCGAGATGCACAAGTTGCGGGTCATCGGAACATTCGCGAAACCGTTTTCATTGGACGTTCTCCGCACCGCGATGCTGGAATGGTCGCAAGTATCGGATCAGGCGCACGATCCCACCGGTCCCCGAGTCGTCGTCGGGCCCGATGAACTGCTCGATTCCGAGTTCCTTCATCTCGTCTACCAACCGAAAGTGTCGACTGTCTCGGGCGAGGTCACCGGCGTCGAGGCCCTGGTCCGCTGGCGCCATCCGACACACGGCGACGTGTCGCCCTCGGTCTTCGTCGCGTTGATCGAGGAGGCCGGACGAACGTCGGAGTTGCTCGACTCGGTGATGGCGATGGCATCGCGAGATCGACTGCGCTATCGAGCCCTGAAATCCATGCCCGATGTCAGCGTCAACATCTCCGTTCTGGATCTGGACGACGAGGAACTGCCGCGACGTGCTCAACGGATGCTCACCGAGGCGGCTCCGGCCGACGCATGGACCTTCGAGGTGACCGAAACCGCCCCGTTCACCGATGCCGCGCCGGCGCTGTCGATTCTGACGCGTCTGCGCTTGGCCGGTTTCCGTTTGGCCGTGGACGACTTCGGAACGGGCACCAGCAACTACGAACGGGTGCTCGCGGCCCCGTTCACCGAACTGAAGATCGACCGAGCGATGGTCGGTCGACTCGACATCCACGCATCCGAGCCCGACCCCATGGTGAGGTCGGGGGTGGAGGTCGGACACTCGCTCGGCTTGCACGTGGTGGCCGAAGGAGTCGAGACGCCCGATCAGTTCCGCATGGTTCGCGACATCGGATGCGACGCGGCTCAGGGCTACCTGATTTCCCCTCCGGTGGCCCCCGTGCAGATCGACGCGGCACTCGACGAGTGGCGTCGCAAATTCGAGTTTCTCGGGTGAGGCGGAACGTAGCCGCCGCGCAGGAATCTTGTCAGATCAGTGCGAGACGCAGCGCGACCATCAAGGTCTCGCGAACGCGGTTGCGTGACAAGCCCACGTTCGAGCGCAGATACTCGATGTTCTCGATGCTCAACGTGTAGTCGACGATTCGTGCGGCGGCATCGGGTTGGACATGGGCCGCGATCTCGGGCGCGAACTGTTCGACGGCCTGAGCGCGCAGAATCGTGCGGCGTTGGTTCATCGCGGTGGCCACGGTGGCCGACCGGGCCGACAGGACCGCCGAGGCTCTACCGACACCGATGGTCTTGTCGAAGAGGCGCAGGCGGTGATCGATCATGTTTTCGAGACGTTGCTCGAAATCACCGGTGCCGTCGAGGCCCTCGTAAAACTGATGGACCCGTTCCCATTGGATGACGATGGCGCTGGCGGCCAGATCTTCCATGTCGTCGAAATAACGGAACACCGAACGCTCCGAGACGCCGGCGATCTCGGCGATGCGGGCGGCCGAGGGCTGGATCTCGCCGGCCTCGTACAGATGAAGGAGAGCTTGCACGACCGCCGCTTTGTTGCGGGCTCCACGTTCGCGACGACCGTCGAGGGAAGTGGCTACTTGTTGGGGCTGGGCGCTGGGGGGCACGGGCGAGAGTGTAGAGGGCGAATCGCCGTCATCGCCGCGAGTGGCCGAACGAAAGCCGAAGGGAGATGCGATTCGGGCATGGCGGCGTCATGGAACGCCGAGTGGACGACCGAGAACGCGTTCTGGCCGAGATCGGCTCAACCGCGCTTGGCCTTCTTCGCCAATCGCTTGGCGGTACGACCGATCGGAGAGAGATGACGATGGTCGAGGTCGCCCAATTCGACACCGTTCGTGAACAGGACGCGGTATCGCTGCCAATTGAATCCGTTGGCGAGGATGACCTTGCCCTCCGTCCCGGCCGCCACGTCAGCCAAATCCACCGACGCCACCACCTTGTCACCCAGCCGGAGGTCGATCTGGTCGGAGTGCGGTTTGGCGAGGGCATGGGGCTTCCACGTGGGCATACACCAATCATGCCCCACCGTGGGGCCCCGATGCGACACCGCCGGTACACTCGGCTCCCTGTGAAGACGACATCTGAAACCCTCGAGGGCAACCGCGTCAAGCTCTCCGTCGAAGTGGACGAGGCTGACTTTGCCCGTGACATCGACGCCGCATTCTCCAAGATCGCTCAAGAAGTGCGTTTGCCCGGCTTCCGTGCCGGCAAGGCCCCCCGAAAGGTGCTCGAAGCCCGCATCGGAATCGCGGCCGCCCGCGAGCAGGCGCTCCGCGACGGAGTGCCCCGTCATTTGGCTTCGGCGGTCCGCGAGTTGAACGTCGACATCATCGCCACTCCCGAAATCGAGATCACCGGGGGTCAAGACGCCGGTCCCGTGACTTTCGATGCCACGTGTGAGGTGCGTCCGGTCATCACCGTTCCCGGTTACGGAGGACTGCGCGTCGAGGTGGCCGCCATCGAGGTGACCGATGCCGAGGTCGATGAGGTCGTCGATGCCGAGCGTCGCCGTCTGGGCAAGCTCACCACCGTCGACCGCGTGGCCGCCGTGGGCGACTACGTCGTGGTCGATCTCATCGGCCGCCGCGACGGCGAGCCGGTGGCCGGTCTGGCCGTCGACGAGTGGTCCTACGAGATCGGCAAGAAGTGGGTCGCTCCCTCGTTCGACGACCAACTCGTGGGTAGCACCGCGGGCACCAAGCTCACCTTCACCGACACGCCCTCGGGCACCGACACTCCGGCCGACTTCGAGGTGACGGTCACCGCGGTGCAGGAACTGGTCGTCGCCGACGCCACCGACGCATGGGTCGCCGAGAACATCGACGGTCACGACACCGTCGACGCGTGGCGCGACTCGGTGCGCACCCGTTTGTCGAACAACCGCCTGAACCAGGTGCGCAACAGCGTCGTGGAGAAGGTCACCGACGCCCTGGCGGCGTTGGTCGAGATCGACGCCCCCGAGTCGATGGTGGCCGCCGACCTTCAGCGTCGCGTCGAGAACACCATCCGCCAGTTCCAGATGCAGGGCATCAACATCGACCAGTGGCTGCAGGCCACCGGCCAGGACGCTGCGTCGTTCGTCGAGGGCATTCGTCCGCAGAGCATCAAGGCGTGCAAGGTCGACTTGGCGTTGCGCGCGGTGGTGTTGGCCGAGGGGCTCGAGGCCACCGAGGACGACATCGAGCGCGAGTTCGAGGGCATGGCGGACCGCAGCAACGAGGCCGCGATTCGTCAGGCCGAGATGCAAGGTGGCGGCAAGAACAAGAAGATCCGTCTGTATTCGGCCGAGCAGGTGCGCGCCGCGTATCAAGCCAATGACGCCATCGTCGACCTGGCCGCCGAGATCGCCAAGTCGAAGGCTCTCGACTGGTTGATCCACCGCGTGGAGTACGTCGACCCCGCGGGGAACGTGCTCGATCGCGACACCGTTATCGGACATTCCGAGGCCGACCATCACGACCACGATCATTCGGGGCATGATCATTCCGATCACGACCACTCCGAACACGATCACGCCGACCACGACTGACAGGACCACCATGAATCTCGAGGCCTTCAACTATTACGTGCCCACCGTGGTCGAGCAGACCAATCGTGGTGAGCGCGCCTACGACCTGTACAGCCGATTGTTGAAGGAGAACATCCTCTTTCTCGGCACGCCCATCGACGACACCATCGCGAATCTCGTCTGCGCGCAGTTGATCCACCTCGAGAGCGAGAATCCCGACAAGGACATCAACATCTACATCAACAGTCCCGGTGGCGACATCACGGCGCTGTTCGCGATCTACGACACGATGCAGTTCATCAAGAACGACATCGCCACCATCTGTCTCGGACAGGCGGCCAGTGCCGCGGCGGTGTTGTTGGCGGCGGGCACGAAGGGCAAGCGCCTCGCGTTGCCGCACAGTCGCGTGTTGTTGCACCAGCCCTACGGCCAGGTGGGATACGGACAGGTCACCGACCTGGAGATCGCCGCCAAGGAGATCTTCCGCATGCGCGACATCCTCGAGGAGATCCTGGCCCAGCACACGGGTCAGCCGATCGAGCGCATTCACGCCGACACCGATCGTGACTTCGTGATGGAGGCCAGCGAGGCGCTGGCCTACGGAATCATCGACGACGTCATCTCCTCGCGCACCGTCGTCGACCGCACCGGCCCCATCCGCTGACCAGCGGTTTCCTCGACTCTCCGAGAATCCTCAAGTCACATCGGTATCCAACCGAAGATCGGTCAGGATGTGTAAGGCTGTCGACCTGAAGGGAGGGCGATCGTGGCGAAATTCGGAGACACCGGAGAAATCCTGAAGTGCTCGTTCTGCGGAAAGTCGCAGAAGCAGGTCAAGAAGTTGATCGCCGGTCCCGGCGTCTACATCTGCGACGAGTGCATCGACCTGTGCAACGAGATCATCGAGGAAGAGGTTGGCGAGGCCGCCGATCTTCGTCTCGAGGAACTCCCGAAGCCGCGTGAGATCTGCTCGTTCCTCGACGAGTACGTGGTCGGACAAGGACAGGCCAAGAAGGTTCTGGCCGTCGCGGTGTACAACCATTATCGCCGTTTGCAGTATCAGAAGGAAACCGGTGTCTCTCGGCGCGACGAGGTGGAGCTGGCCAAGAGCAACATCCTTCTGCTCGGCCCCACCGGGTGTGGCAAGACGCACCTCGCCCAGACGCTCGCGCGCATGCTGAACGTTCCCTTCGCCATCGCCGACGCCACGGCCCTCACCGAAGCCGGTTACGTGGGCGAGGACGTCGAGAACATCCTGCTGAAGTTGATACAGGCCGCCGATTTCGACGTGAAGAAGGCCGAGACCGGAATCATCTACATCGACGAGATCGACAAGATCGCCCGCAAGAGCGAGAACCCCTCCATCACCCGCGACGTGTCCGGTGAGGGCGTGCAGCAGGCCCTCCTCAAGATCCTCGAGGGCACCGTGGCCTCGGTGCCACCCCAGGGTGGACGCAAACATCCGCACCAAGAATTCATCCAGATCGACACCACGAACGTGTTGTTCATCTGTGGCGGTGCGTTCGCCGGCCTCGACAAGATCATCGAACAGCGCATCGGCCACAA
>JAURHL010000007.1 GCA_030833305.1 Acidimicrobiales bacterium
CGTCGTCGTCACGAACGTCGATCGGCGAGACGTCGATGCCGGCGGTCCAGACCACGCGTGGCAGCCGTGTCGGGATCGGGGGCTTGCCCGAGATGTCGCACTCGATGGTCAGGTCGTCGCCGTCGTCGCGACTCGGACCGATTCGACCGCCCGGGCGATGCATGAAAGAAAGCTTGGAGAAGAGCTGGTTCAGCCCCGCGCTACTGCCGACGTCGACATGGGCCAGCTCGCCCCGTTCCTGATCGAGCAACCAGAACGGGAACATGAACCAATTGCATCGACCGATCTCGTTCGTTTGCGTGGAACGTGACGACAGCAACTGGCGCATCGCATCGGAACGTTCAATCACGAAGTCCACGAAATGGTCCGTGGCGTCGCCCGTCGGGGCCTCGGTCGAAATGTTCGGATAGTGGCTGGCCAGAGGATGGCTCGGCTCGGCCAACAGCAGATGATGCGCGCTGGCGAAGAGAAGAACCGGAATGCGCTGGGTGATCGGGGCCACCGACATCAGATCCTGCACTTCGGGCTCGCGAGCCACTCGAGCGGCGATACGACTGTAGAGAGGGGCACCTTTCTCGAACGCCGCCGCGAATTCATCGAATCGCCGAACCAGGTCGTCCATGAGCCGACTATAGGTGGGTCGGTTGTTCGCGGAAATGAAACCCGACATCGGCCGTGTTTCTTGCGAGAATGACGGGGTGACCGCCGTCGACCTTCTCGCCGAGGAGGCCGACCTCGCGCGAACCCTGGCATCCACGTGGGCCAGCGACGCCGATCGCGAGTTCCCGCGTCTGTATCAGCAACCCGATCGACTACTCGGCGAGACGCGAGGTTCGTGGAATCTCATCCCGGTGGCCGACGGACCCGACGTCGCCCTCCTCGAGGCCTCGGGCTGGGGTGCCATGGGCGCGGACGCCGACGGGTTGACGAACCGCATCAAACAACTGCTCTCCGACGACTACCGCGTCGTCATCGCCGCCGACAGCGACGTGTCCGCCGCTCGCCTGTCCGACAGCTTCGCCAACGCCGGACTGCAATTGGATCTGTGGCCCGCCGGCGTCGCGCCCGAGCTCCGTGGTCGCGGAGGCTCGATCGTGGTGGCACGACTCCATCGCGGCGTCACCGTTCCCTCGGCCAAATTCGCCATCATCACCGAGGCCGACATCACCGGACGGCGAACGTCGCATCGCCGACCACGCGCCAAGCGTCGCGAGAGCAGCACGATCTTCGAGGACCTGAAGCCCGGGAACTACGTCGTGCACTACATCCACGGTGTCGCCAAGTACGAGGGCATGACGAAAATGACCGTCGCCGGGGTCGAGCGTGACTATCTGGTGCTCGCCTACAAGGGCACCGACAAGCTGTACCTGCCTTCCGACCAGATCGATGCCGTGCGCCATTACGTCGGCGGCGAGACCCCGGCGTTGAACAAATTGGGCGGAGGTGACTTCGCCAAGGCCAAAGCCAAGGTGCGCAGTGCCGTTCGGGCCATCGCCCAGGAACTCGTGGTGCTCTATCAGAAGCGCGTCAATGCCCGAGGCCACGCGTTCGGTTCCGACACGCCGTGGCAATACGAGATGGAGCAGGCGTTCCCCTTCGTCGAGACGCCCGATCAGAAGAAGGCCATCGAGGACACCAAGTCCGACATGGAGCGTCCCTTCCCGATGGACCGACTCGTTTGTGGCGACGTCGGTTTCGGCAAGACCGAAGTGGCGGTTCGCGCCGCATTCAAGGCCATCCAGGACGGCAAGCAGGTGGCGGTGCTCGTTCCCACCACCTTGCTGGCATCACAACACGGCAACACGTTCTCCGATCGATTCGCCGGCTATCCCATTCGCGTCGAGGTGCTGTCACGTTTCCTCACCAACGCCGAGGCCAACAAGGTCGTGGCCGGTCTCGCCAGCGGCGAGATCGATTGCGTGGTCGGAACCCATCGACTTCTTTCCAAGGGCATCACCTTCAAGAATCTCGGACTGTTGATCGTCGACGAGGAACAACGTTTCGGTGTGCAGCACAAGGAGACGATGAAGCATCTCAAGAACGACGTCGACGTTCTCACGCTCACCGCCACGCCCATCCCGCGCACGCTCGAGATGAGTCTCGTCGGCATTCGCGACCTCAGCCTGTTGCAGACCCCACCGGCCGATCGCCAACCCATTCTCACCTTCGTTGGTCAATACGACGAGCGGGTGGCCATCGAGTCGATCCGTCGCGAGTTGTTGCGCGAGGGTCAGGTGTTCTGGGTTCACAATCGCGTGCAATCCATCGAGGAATGCGCGACGCGACTCCGAGAGTTGGTCCCCGAGGCCCGTATCGCCGTCGCCCACGGCCAGATGGATGAGGGTGCCCTCGAACAAGTGGTGATGGACTTCTGGGAAGGGAACTTCGACGTCCTCGTGTGCACCACCATCATCGAGAGCGGCATCGACATGCCCACGGTGAACACTCTGGTTGTCGAGCGCGCCGATCTGCTCGGGTTGGGCCAGATGCACCAGTTGCGCGGTCGGGTCGGACGCAGCGGTCAACGCGCCTACGCCTATCTGTTCCATCCGCGCGACAAGTCACTCAGTGAGGAGGCGTACGAACGCCTGCGCACTATCGGAGAGTCCACCGAGTTGGGAAGCGGCTTCAAGATCGCCATGCGCGACCTCGAGATTCGCGGAGCCGGCAACCTGCTCGGCGAGGCCCAGAGTGGACACATCGCCGCGGTCGGCTACGACCTGTATTGCCAGATGGTCACCGAAGCCGTGGGCGAGATGAAAGGCGAGCCGGTGCGCGAGCCATCGGAGATCCGCCTCGACGTGCCCACCACCGCGAACCTCCCCAAGGACTACATCGCCAAGGAGGAGCTGCGACTCGAGGCCTACCGACGTCTGGCCCAGGTGACCACGCCGACCGAAGTCGACGACATCCGCGACGAGTGGCTCGACCGTTACGGTCCCTTACCCGCGCCGGCGGAGGCTCTCTTGGACGTGGCGTTGCTGCGCGCCGAATGCCACCGCCTCGGGCTGAACGAACTCTCCATCTCCACGTCGCAGGCCCGCATCGGACCGCTCGACCTGAAGACGAGCGAGGCGATTCGTTTGAAGCGTCTCAGTCGCGATGCCATCCACAAGGAACCGGCCCGGCAACTCGTGATTCCCATCCCGCGGACCGAGGAACCGGCCCGATTCCTGGTGCGGTTCCTGCGTGAACTGGTACCACCACCGTCCGCGGAGTGACCCGTCAAGTAGTTTGTCCGCGTGATCAAACTTCGTTTGCCCCTCGTCATCGCTCCACTCGCTCTCGCCCTGACGTCCATCGTTTCCGCCTGCTCCTCGGTCAGCAACGACGCCGCACGGGTCGGTGATCGTGGCCTTTCCGCGGCCGACTTCGACGACCTGGTTCTCGGCTACGTCGAATCCGGCGGGGCCGAGGACTCGCCGGCCGAGGGACCGCAGTCGGGCGAATTGGCACGCAACCTGCTCTCGTCCTGGATCTCGACCGCGGTCACGCTCGATCTCATCGCCGAAGCCGGCGGCGAAGTGACCGCCGAGGACCTCGCGGCGAGCGAAGACGTACTGAACGCCCAACCGGGGTTCGCCGAGGCCAACCAAAAGGTTCGCGAACTCTTCATCCTGAACGCCGCCGCCTCGGCGAAATTGGCGAGCCTTCTGGCCCCGACCCGGAGCGAGTTGGCCGACACGTACGAATCGGGATCGGCCGAATCGGGGGTCGTGTGCGTGCGCGCCATCCTGACCGCCGATCGCGAAACCATCGATCTGGCGACGTTCCGCATCGCCGCCGGTGAATCGTTCGCCACCGTCGCCTCCGAGATTTCGGTCGATCCTTCCGCTGCCGAGGGCGGAGTGCTCGCCGGCGAAGGTGGCAATGCCTGCATCGATTACGAATCGGTGGTCGTCTCGGTGGCCGAGGAGTTCGCCACGGCCCTCGACACCACCGCGATCGGTGAGGTGTCCGCACCCTTCGAGATCCCCGGCGTGGGTTGGGCCGTCGTCCTTCCTCGTCCGTTCGACGAAGTGGCCGACGACATCGGCCAACTGATCGGTGGTGCGACGGCGACGATGGCGATCAGCGAGGCGATGTCCACCGTTTCGATTCGGGTCTCGGCCGAGTACGGAGCGTGGGATCCCGCGACCGGCACCGTCGTCCCCGTGGGCTGATGTCGACGAGTCGACCACCCGTCGTGGAGATCGTCGGACTCGGTCCGGCGGGTTCCGAGTACGTCTCTCGTCACACCCTCGACCGCATCGCGGCGCACCGTCACCGTTGGTTGCGCACCGCAATTCACCCCAGCGCCGACGTGGTCCGCGATGCCTCCACCTTCGACCATCTGTACGAATCGGCCGATTCGTTCGACGACGTCTATTCCGCCATCGTGGAGACCTTGGTCGCCGCGGCGCGTGAGCACGGCGAGGTCCTGTACGCGGTTCCCGGATCGCCACTCGTCCTCGAGCGCACCGTCCGGGAATTGAACGCCGACCCCCGCGTCCGATGCGTGGTCAACCCGGCCATCGGCTTCCTCGAGATGGCCTGGGCACGCCTCGGAATCGACCCCGTCGAGGAGCGGGTCACCCTGATCGATGGCCACACGTTCGCCACCGCCGCCACCGGCGTCGGCGGACCAATGCTGGTGGCACACTGCCACGCCAACTGGGTGTTGTCGGAGATCAAACTGGCCGCCGAGGACACGATCGATGCGTCCAACGACGAATGCGAGGTGGTGATCCTTCACCACCTCGGGTTGCCCGACGAACGCATCGTCACCGTTCCTTGGAGCGAACTGGATCGCACCCTCGAGGCCGATCACCTCACCTCGATCTACGTTCCGGCGTTGGCGACCCCCGTCGGCCGGGAACTCACCTCGTTCCATCGCCTCGCACGAACCTTGCGCGAACGATGCCCGTGGGACCGCGAGCAAACCCACCAGTCGCTCGTCACCTACCTGCTCGAAGAGACGCACGAAGTGGTCGACGCCATCCTCGCTCTCGACCCCGAGGACCCTTCCACCGACGAGCACCTCATGGAAGAGCTCGGTGATCTGCTCTACCAGATCGAATTCCATGCCGCCATCGCCGAGGAGGAAGGCCGCTTCACCATGGGCGACGTGGCCCGGGGAATCAACGACAAGTTGGTGCGCCGTCATCCGCACGTGTTCGGTGGCGAGACGTCCGACGACCTCGTGGCCTCCTGGGACGCCATCAAGTCGGCCGAGAAACGAGCCAAGGGACTCGACGACGGACCATTCGCCGGTGTCCCGGTGTCCTCGGGGTCCCTCGGATACGCCGCCGCCGTGTTGAAGAAGGCCGAGAAGGCCGGAGTTCCACTGTCGGTGAGCCCCGTGCCCGACGCGGACCTCGAACACCTCACCGACGTCGGCGAACACCTGCTGGCGGTGGTCGCCGAGTGCCGGCGACGGGGCCTGGACCCCGAGGTGGTCCTGCGGGAAGTGACCAACGTGCATCGTGCGAACGCCGAACAACGACTCCGCGCCTGAGGGAGCGCGCGGGTTCGCTCACTAGTTTGTGAGCATGACCGAGATCATCAGCATCACCGGACGCGAAGTGCTCGACTCGCGCGGCAACCCCACCGTCGAGGTGGAGGTCGAATTGGAGTCCGGTGCTCGTGGCCGAGCCATGGTTCCCTCGGGTGCCAGCACCGGCGAGCACGAGGCCGTCGAATTGCGCGATGGTGGTCGTCGCTACGGCGGCAAGGGTGTACTGACCGCGGTCGGATTCGTGAACGGTGAGATCGAGAGCGCGTTGATCGGATGCGACGCTCTCGAGCAGCGCATGGTGGACACGGTGTTGAAGGATCTCGACGACACGCCGAACAAGGCCCGTCTCGGAGCCAATGCCATCCTCGGCACGAGCCTGGCCGTGGCGCGGGCCGCCGCCGAGTCGCTCGATCTTCCCTTGTGGCGTTACGTCGGTGGTCCGAACGCGCACGTCCTCCCGGTTCCGATGATGAACGTCATCAACGGCGGTGCGCACGCCGACAACACGATCGATCTCCAGGAGTTCATGATCATGCCGGTGGGTGCACCGAGTTTCCGCGAGGCGTTGCGTTGGGGCACCGAGACCTACCACCAACTCAAGAAGATCCTCCACGGCAAGAACCTCAGCACCGCGGTGGGTGACGAGGGAGGCTTCGCGCCGAACCTGGCCACCAACGAGGACGCCATCCGCATTCTGGTGGACGCCATCGGGGCGGCGGGCTTCACGCCCGGCACCGACATCGCCATCGCCCTCGATCCGGCGATGAGCGAGTTGTACAAGGACGGTCGGTATCACCTCGAAGGCGAGGGCAAGGTGCTCTCGAGCGACGACCTCGTGCAGTACTGGGCGCGACTGGTGGCGACGTACCCCATCGTCTCCATCGAAGACGGCATGGCCGAGGACGACTGGAACGGCTGGGCCGCTCTCACCGCCGAATTGGGTAGCAAGGTTCAACTGGTCGGCGACGACTTGTTCGTCACGAACGCCGCGCGCCTCGCCATGGGCATCGAACGCAAGGTGGCCAACAGCGTCCTCGTGAAGGTGAACCAGATCGGCACCCTGAGCGAGACCCTCGACACCGTGGAGCTCGCCACCCGCCACGCCTACACGAGCGTGATGAGCCATCGATCCGGCGAGACCGAGGATTCCACCATCGCCGACCTCGCCGTGGCCACGAACTGCGGCCAGATCAAGACGGGTGCTCCGGCGCGCAGCGATCGAGTGGCGAAGTACAACCAGTTGCTTCGCATCGAGGAGCAACTGGGTGAGACCGCGGCGTTCCGTGGCCGTGCCGCCCTCGCGCCCCTCGCGTGAGGGCTCCCACTCGGGGTGACACCAACGGCCGACGTCGAACCGGCAGAATGTCGGTATGGCGCGCGGCAACAAGACCAGCAGTATCCCGCGCGCCACCGCGCGAAAGACTCGCAAACGAGGTCGGCTCTCCAAGGCCGTCGCCGATCACACCCGCCCCACTCCTCGTCACGAACGCCTGCTTCCCAAACTGATCGGACGCACCTTGATGGTGATCGGAGCCATCGTCGTGGTCATCTCCTTTGGCAATTCGTTTCTGGTGCTCCCGGCCACGTCGTGGCTCGGTCAACGTGACGAGATCGACGCTCGAACCGAGGAGCTGGAAACGATCAAACGGGCCACCGACGAACTGCAAACCGAGGTCGATCGCCTGAACACTCCCGCGGGTATCGAGGACGCCGCCCGCGACGAGTTGGGCTATGTCATGGCCGGTGAACAGCGACAGCAGGTTGTTGGCGAATCCCAGGCTCCCATCGACCTTCCGACCGGCTGGCCGTACGACCTGGTCACTCGGATCGTCGACGTTCGCGTGAGCGAAGCGGCCGCCAAGGCCGCCGCCGAAAACGACTCGGATGATCCCCCCGCGACGCCCGAATCGCCCACCGTCGACACCGAACCGCTCCCCTGACCCGTCCCGACCGTGAAGGCGTGCCGGACCGGGGACTAGTGTCGCCTCAGGCTTCGAGACACATACTTTCGACACAAGGGGGTCCACCATGACCGGTGGCAGCATTCTGGGTAATCGGGTACTTCGCAAGGAAGATCCCAAGTTCCTCACCTCGGGCGGCAAGTACGTCGACGATCTGAACGACGAACCGCTGTTGCAGGGAGCACTGCACGTCACCTACGTGCGTTCATCGGTGGCGCACGGTCGCATTTTGTCGATCGACACCAGTGACGCCGAGTCCATGCCCGGCGTCGTCGCGGTGTTCACCGCGGCCTCTCTCGAACTGCAGCCCGTTCCCGCCGGGATGCCTGCGGCCTTCGGAGTGATCGTTGCACGGACTCTCTTGGCGAGCGACAAAGTTCGTTACGTCGGTGAGCCCATCGCCGCGGTCGTCACCGAAACGCGCGAGCAGGGCGTCGACGCCGCCGAAGCCGTGATCGCCGACTACGACGTTCTCGAGGCCTTCGTCGATGTCGAGGCCGCCATGATGTCGTCGACGTTGGTCTACGAAGGTGCCGGAAGCAACGTGGTGTTCGACACCACCGTTCTCGGTATTCCCGAGAACACCGGCGAGGCTTTCTTCAAGGATTGCGACGTCGTCGTGACCGGTCGTTTCATGAACCAGCGCGTCGCCCCGTGCCCGCTCGAGGTTCGTGGTGCCGCCGCCGCGTGGGGTCCCGACGGTCGATTGAACCAGTGGCTGTCCACCCAGCACGCCCAAGGTGCCGTCGATCCGTTGGCCGCGGCGAACGGCGTGGACAAGTCATTGATTCGCGTGCGCACCCCCGACGTCGGTGGCGGATTCGGCGCCAAGATCGGTGCGTACGGCGAGGAACTGTTGCTCGGCGTCATCGCCAAGAAGACCGGGCGTCCCGTGAAGTGGCGCGAGACCCGTAGTGAGTCGATGGTCGCTCTCGGCCACGGCCGCGCGCAGTTGCAGTACGTCACCATCGGTGGCACGAAGGCCGGAAAGGTGACGCACTACCAGTTGCACGCGATTCAGGACTGCGGTGGCTTCGCCGACATGGGCACCATCCTCGCCCCGTTCATGACCCGACCGATGTCGAGCGGCGTGTACGCCATCCCGAACATCGAGTGCCGCACCACATCGGTGATCACCAACACCACTCCCACCGTTGCGTACCGCGGAGCGGGTCGTCCCGAGGCGACCGCCGCCATCGAACGAGCCATGGATCTGTTCGCCCTCGAGTTGGGAATGGATGCCGCTGAAGTCCGCCGAAAGAACCTCATCAAGAAGTTCATGGAGGGCCACACCACGGTGTCGGGTTCCACCTACGACGTCGGCGACTATGAGACCGCTCTCGACAAGGCACTCGCCGCGGCCGATTACGCATCGCTGCGCACCGAGCAGGCCAAGCGACGCGCCAGCGGTGACGTGAAGCAGATCGGAATCGGCGTCAGCGTGTACGTCGAGATCACCGGCGGCGTCGGCAACGGAGAATCGGCCAAGGTCGAAGTCACCGAGGACGGTCGCGCCAAGGTGTACACCGGCACCTCGCCGCACGGCCAGGGTCACGACACCGCGTGGTCGATGTTGGTTCAGGAACAGACGGGCATCCCCATGGATCGGATCGAACTGATCTGGGGCGACACCGATTTGGTTCCCGTCGGCACCGGCACCATGGGATCGCGCTCACTGCAGCAAGGTGGCAACGCCGTGTTCCAAGTGGCTGGCACGCTCACCGAGAAGGCCAAGGCTGTGGCGGCTCGACTGCTCGAAGCCAACGAAGCCGACGTCGTGCTCGACAAGGGCCGCGGTGTGTTCCACGTCGCCGGTACTCCGGCGATGTCGAAGTCGTGGGCCGATCTGGCCGCGGCCGAGAAAGGCAACGGCGGTTTGATGCACGACGAGGTCATCGGTGTTCCCGGTGCCACCTTCCCGTTCGGAGCGCACGTGGCCGTGGTCGAAGTCGACACCGAGACCGGTCGCGTGAAGCATCTGCGCCAGGTGGCCTGTGACGATGCCGGCAAGGTGCTCAACCCGATGCTGCTCGACGGTCAGATCCACGGCGGTGTGGCCCAGGGTGTGGCTCAGGCCCTTCTCGAAGAAGTGCTCTACGACGCCGACGGCAACCCCACCACGTCGAATCTGGCCGACTACGGCTTCATCTCGGCCGCCGAACTTCCGAGCGTCGAGGTGGTGCACATGGAGACCCCGACCCCGGTGAACGCCATCGGCGCCAAGGGCATCGGCGAATCGGGAACCATCGGCTCGACCCCGGCCATTCAGTCCGCCGTGGTCGACGCGGTGTCGCACCTCGGGGTGCGCCACATCGAGATGCCCTGCACCGCCGAGCGCGTGTGGCAGGCCATCAACGCCGCCAAGTAAGTCGAGGCTCGTCCCCGTCGGCGACGAACGTCATGCTTCGTCGAACCGAAATCACTTGTATCCTACAAACTCGTGACATCCTCCCCCATCGTCGCCCGCGAACTGGTTCGCCATTTCGGCACGGGTGACAACATCGTGAAGGCCGTCGACGGCGTCGACCTCGAAGTGCGCACCGGCGAGATCTTCGGGCTCCTCGGACCCAACGGGGCCGGCAAGAGCACGATCGTGCGCATGCTCACCACCCTCTTGAAGCCGACGGCGGGTTCGGCTCACGTGGCCGGCTTCGACGTGGTGAAAGAGGCCGACAAGGTACGTCGCTCCATCGGCGTGGCGTTGCAGGACGCCGCCATCGATCCGTTGATGACCGGACGCGAACTGCTCAACCTGCAAGCGGTCCTTTACGGATTGTCCAAGAGTGCCGGTCGGGCCCGCGGTGACGAACTGCTCGAACGAGTGGGCCTCACCGCGGCGGCCGAACGACGCGTCGGCACCTACTCCGGCGGCATGCGTCGCCGTCTGGACCTGGCGTTGTCGCTCGTGCACGAACCGACGGTGTTGTTCCTCGACGAACCCACCACCGGCCTCGACCCGATGAGTCGTCTCACCTTGTGGGAAGAAGTACGTCGATTGAACCAGTCCGGCACCACCGTGTTGCTCACGACGCAATACCTCGAAGAAGCCGACCAGTTGGCCGATCGCATCGCCATCGTCGACCACGGTCGTATCGTTCGCGCCGGGGTGCCCCGCGACCTCAAGGCCCGGGTCGGCTCGCCCACGTTGTTCGTCAGCGTCGACCAATCACACGTCGAGTCGGCACGATCCACCCTGTCTCGATTCGGAGAACTCCGCCCCTCGGCCGAGGGAACCCTCGGCGTCGGACTCGCCCGAGGTGCCGAGGACGTCGCCGCCGTCGTGCGTGCCTTCGATGAGGCGGGCATCAAGGTGCGCCATCTCGAATTGAACGAGCCCAGCCTCGACGACGTGTTCGCCGAGGCCACCGGCCATCGACTGGAGGGCGCACAGTGAGCATCGCCACCGCGATCACTCACAGCGCCCAGCTGACCAAGCGCAGCGTCCGTGGACGACTGCGACAACCGGCCGCTCTCGCTCCGGCGTTCATCTTCCCGCTCTTCTTCGCCGCCCTCGGTTCGGCCAGCTTCAATCGCCTGGCCCAGGATCCGTACTTCAGCGAGAACATCGCCTCGTCGTTCCTCAACTACGCGGTGGCCGGAGCCGTCGTGCAAGGCGTCCTCTTCGGCGCCACGTCGGCCGCCGGCGACCTGGCCACCGACATCGAACAAGGCTTCTTCGAGCGCCTGTTGGCCTCGCCCATTTCGCGAGTGTCGATCGTGCTCGGACGCTTGGCGGCCAGCATGGTCGTCGGTGTCACCCAGGTGCTGGTGTTCATGTCGCTCTTCGTCGTGTTCGGTGCTCGCGTGAAGAGTGGGCCCGTGGGCGTGATCGGTTTGATCGTGTCCGGAGCGTTGCTCGGTCTCGCGATGGCGGGCCTCATGGCCGCCATCGCCATCAAGTCCGGCAGCCCGGAGGTGGTACAAGGTTCGTTCCCCCTCGTCTTCGTGCTGCTCTTCCTCTCATCGGCTTTCTTCCCCCGCCACTACATGACGGGCTGGTATCGCACCGTGGCCGACTGGAACCCCATGTCGCACATCGTCGAGGGCATGCAAGGGTTCATGAACCACGAGCTGGCCGTCGATCAATTCGTGAAGGCCTGGCTCATTCCCCTCGCCGTGTCGATCGTGGGCATCGCGTTCGCCCTGCGCTCGCTGAACAAGCGATTGGCCGCGTCATGAGTGCCGTCGTCGAGTCGCGTCGCCACGACGCCGACGCCCGTTCCCTCGAGGTGATGGTCGCCCTCGTTCGTCGCTCGTTGCTGCGCGTGCGACGCATGCCGTCGGCGTTCATCCCGTCGCTCATCATGCCGGTGTTCCAGTTGGTCGCGTTCAGCGGTGCCTTCGGAGCCGCGGTGCGACTTCTCGGTATCGATCCCATGAACTGGTACATGCCGCTCAACGCCATTCAGGGTGCCAGCTTCGGCGCCCTCGGCGTCAGTTTCGGCCTGCTCAACGACATGGAGACCGGTTTCTTCGATCGTGTGTTGATGGCCCCCGCTCGCCGATCGGTCATCGTGTTCGGCTCATACGCCGCCGCCATCGCGCGCAGCGTCGTGCCGGTGACCTTCGTGATTCTCGTCAGCTTCCTCGGCGGTCTGCACACGCCGGGCGGACCGGTCGCGATCGCCATGGTGATCGTGGCCTCGGTGATGGTGGCTCTCAGCGCCTGCGGTCTCGCACTCGGCCTCACGTTCCGCATGCGCAACATGGGTGCGGCCACCCTCACCCAGTTCGCCATCTTTTTCGGCATCTTCTTGTCGACGTCACAGGTCCCCCTGTCCGAGATGAGTGGTTGGTTGCGGGCCTGCGCACGGGTGAACCCGATGACGAACATTCTCCGCTTCGCCCGTCAAGGCTTTCTCGGTGACATCACGTGGGCCCAAACGTGGGGCGGCCTCGTGGCGATGGTGGCCATGCTGTTCGTGAGCACGGTCTTCGCCCTGACGGGCCTGCGTCGCTACGACCGCTGATCAATCCACGAGGGTCGCACCGGGCGGGAGCTCGCCGAGCAACGACTCGCTCACCCAACACGTCGTGAGATGGAGCGTCGAGCGAATGCGCACCACCCGTTTGGGCTCGTGAACTCCTTTGCCGCACATGCTGAGCGCGGCCTTCACACAGGACGCTTCGTCGGGTAGCACCATCGGCATGCGCGCCCGACGCACCCCGGAGGGTCCGGCGGTGAAACAGTTGAGATAGGTCTTCTGCCAATCGATGCGCGTGGCCACCTCGACCGGAATGAAGTCCGCCAGTCCGATTCCCAACACGTTGCCCGCGGACACCTCGGTGATGCCCAGCAACACGATGGTCGCCACCCGTGGTCGCGCCAGATCGTCGAGCCCGTGCACCCAGTAGCGACCCGTGACGTTGGGGTCCATGGTGGTGCCCGAGATGTCCTTGCCCCCACGCTCGATGATGAGCACGTCGATCTCGTCGAAGGGCAGAGGCGGCACCAGTTCGCGGGCCCGCTCGGTCAGTCGACGCTCGACCTCGCCACCGACGTCGTCGGACGTGAGGCCACGCACGTCGACCACGTTTCCACCCGCGGATTCCAGTGACGAGACCCCACCGAGCAAACGCCCCGTGGAGCGCAACGCCACGATTCCATCCATCAATCGCTCGCGCATCTCGACCGGACCACAGGAGTGGATCTGCGCCGCACCGGGCTGTTTGCCGAAGCCGACCACGGCCATCTTGGTGCAACCGCTCTCGATGGGTCCCTTGAAACACGTGTGCGGTTTGATCCGATTGACGGGAAGGATGCGATCGGCCGCCGCCGCGTGCTCGTCGAGATAAATGGGCATGCCCGACGCGGTGCGCGCCACCTCGACGGTGGCCATGGTGGCGCGAATCTCGGCGCCGAGTGTTTCCTCGGTCATGCCGAGCGATTCGAGCATCGTCACCTGTCCCTCGGCGGTGCCACCACCGTGACTACCCATGGCCGGCACCACGAAGGGTTCGGCGCCGAGATCGCGCAATCCGAGGATCGTTCCACGCAACAAGTCGACGCGTTGGGTGAGACCACGACTTCCACCGCCCACCGCCACCGTCATCCCCGGGGTCACCGCCGCTCCCAAGGTGCTCGTGACGGCCGAACGCGCCGCTTCGACCACGTCGGCCACGGGTTCGGGGTTCGGAATGGCCAATCGCACCTCGCGCAACGTCGGCACCACGAGGTCGCGGTGAAACGGCAGATCGACGCCGTCGACCAACTGTTGCCATCCCGTCGAATTCGTGGACCCGCCCATGCCTCCATCGTGGCAGATCGCCTACTGTCGGCTCGTGCGCATCGTGAGCCTGTTGCCCTCGACCACCGAGATCGTCTTCGACCTCGGACTCGCCGACGACCTGCTCGGGGTGACGTTCGAATGCAACTATCCGCCGTCGGCGCGCGTCGGTCGCGAGATCGTCGTCGGAGGCATGGACACCAAACACCTCACGCCACTCGAGATCGACGAACTGGTGCGCCGACGATTGGCCGCCGGCGACGAGTTGTACCGTCTCGACGAGGACGCGTTGTCGCGTTGCGATCCGGACCTGATCCTCAGTCAGGATCTCTGTCGCGTGTGCGCGGTGCCGAGCGGCGACGTCGACGAGGCGGTCGCCCGCTTGAACTGTCGCGCCACCGTGTTGCAGATCGACCCCCAAACCCTCGACGAGGTCATCGATTCCGTGCAGACCGTCGCCGATGCCTCCGGAGTCCCCGAACGTGGGCGTCGTCTCGTCGAGTCGTTGCGCGGGCGACTCGCCGACCTCGCCGCCGCCACCGACGCGGCCCGCGGGAACCACGCGCGTCCCACCGTGTTCGTGCTCGAGTGGGTGGACCCGCCCTTCGTGGGTGGCCATTGGGTGCCCGACGTCGTACGAGCGGCGGGCGCCGAGCCGGTGCTGGCGATTCCCGGCGGGCGTTCGGTTCCCACCGATTGGGAGGCCATCGCCGCCATCGATCCGGATCACGTCATCGTCTCTCCGTGCGGATACGACCTCGCCGGTGCGATGGAACAGGCTCGCGGAATCCTGGATCGCCTGCCCCCACGAGCCGCCGTGTGGGCCATCGATGCCGATGCGGTGGTGGTTCGACCCGGTCCTCGACTGGTCGACGGCGCCGAGGCCATCGCCGCGGCCCTGCACGGGCCGAGCGTGACGGGGGCGTCGGCACTTCCGGAGCAGGTCATCCAGCGTCTACGGTAGGGAGGTCCGGTGAGCGGGGAGATCCCCCGGTCGGGCAGAATGCAGGTCGGCGACGTCGTCGACTTCGGCCGTCAAGGGGGTACACCGTGGAGATCCGCGTCACTGTCAACGGAAAGCAGCACGTGAGCGACGTCGAGCCGCGCACGCTGTTGGTCCACTACATCCGCGAGGTCCTCGAGCTCACGGGCACCAATGTCGGTTGCGACACGTCGTCGTGTGGCGCGTGCAGCGTTCACGTCGACGGCGAAGCCGTCAAGAGCTGCACCGTGTTGGCCGTCCAGGCCGACGGTTCGAGCGTGACCACCATCGAGGGCATGGCGGCCGCCGACGGAACCCTGCACCCCATGCAGAAGGCCTTCATGGAGAACCACGGTCTGCAGTGCGGTTACTGCACCCCCGGCATGGTGATGGCCGCGACCAGCCTGCTCAAGGAGAACCCCAATCCCACCGAGGACGACATTCGTATCGGCCTCGAGGGCAACCTGTGCCGATGCACCGGCTACCACAACATCGTCAAGTCCGTGCTCGCCGCGGCCGGTAAGTGAGGCCCTGAGATGATTCCCGCTTCCTTCGATTACGTTCGCGCCGGATCGGCCGCCGAGGCCATCTCGCTCATCGGTGAGTACGGCGACGAGGCCAAGTTCCTCGCCGGTGGTCACAGCCTGTTGCCCATGATGAAGTTGCGTCTGGCTCAGCCGACCGTGCTGGTCGACATCGCGCGCGTCAAGGACTTGTCCTACATCCGCGACGCCGGCGACCACATCGCCATCGGTGCACTCACGCGCCACATGGACGTCGAGAAGTCGCCGATCCTGGCCCAGCACGTCCCCTTGCTGGCTCACGCCGCCGGGTACGTCGGTGACCCGCAGGTGCGTCACCGCGGCACCATCGGGGGCACCATCGCCCACGCCGACCCCGCGTCGGATCTTCCCGCCACCACGCTCGCGCTCGGCGCCACCTACGTGGTGCAGGGCCCCAACGGCACCCGCGAGATCAAGGCCGCCGATTTCTACAAGGGGTTCCTCGAGTCCGATCTGGCCGCCGACGAGATGATCACCGAGGTCCGCGTCCCGAAGATGAACGGTGCCGGCTGGAGCTTCCAGAAGTTCAACCGTCGCGCCCAGGACTGGGCCATCGTCGGTGTGGCCGCGTGGCGCGGTTCGAACGGTTCGGGTGTGGCCCTGGTGAACATGGGGCAGACCCCGGTGTTGGCCACCAGCGTCAGCAAGGCGCTGGCCGGTGGCGCCTCCATCGCCGACGCCGCCGCACTCGCCGTCGCCGAGGCATCGCCGTCGAAGGACAACAACGCCAGCGTGGAGTACCGCACGCACCTGGCCAAGGTCCTGGTTCGTCGCGCGCTCGAAGAATCCACCAAGTAATCCCACGCTCGCTACGTCGAGCACCACGGCATTCATGACGCTGAAGAACGTCCGTCTCGTCGCGCTCGTGCTGTACGGGCTGGCCTTCGTCTGGTCGTTCCAAGCCAACGGCCTTCCCGTCGCCCGCCTGGCCGTGCTCGGCTGGGTCGGCGGCGCGTTCCTCGTCGGCAACATCGGCAAGCCGTTCGCCAAGCAGCGCCAGATGGTGGTCGACCTCGTCTTCTACGCGTGCATGTGGTTGTCCTACGACTACAGCCGCGGAATCGCCGACACCTTCGGATTCCCGTTGCAGGTCGAGGCACCACGCAACATCGACCGCGCGTTGTTCCTCGGCACCGACCCGAACACCTGGATGCAGGAGCGGTTTCTCGAAGCCTCGGTCCGTTGGTACGACGTGCTCGGTTCGTTGGTGTACTTCACCCACTTCTTCGTGCCCGTGGCCACGTCGGTGTATCTCTGGATTCGTTTTCGCGATGAATGGTTGCGCTACATCCGACGTTTCGCCACGGTTCTCTTCGCCGGTGTTCTCACCTACGTCGTGTTGCCCACCGCTCCCCCGTGGATGGCGGCCAGCGAGAAGTTCCCGTACCGCATCATGGAGCCTCTCTCTCGCCCCACCGGACGTGGATGGAGCGAGTTGGGGCTGGAGACGGTCAACAGTGTCTTGCTGAAGGGCCAGCAATGGGCCAACCCCACCGCGGCCATCCCGTCGTTGCACGCCGCCTTCGCGTTGTTCGTGGTGGTGTTCTTCTGGACTCGGATGCCCAACGGATGGTGGCGCGGGGTCTCATTGCTGTTCCCGCTCGCGATGGCACTCACCCTCGTCTATTTCGGCGAGCATTACGTCACCGACATCGTGGCGGGTTGGCTGTACGTCGGCGCGTCGTTCTGGTTCTGGGGACGCTGGGAATCACGGCGCGCTGCGAAAGTCTTGACACCACCCCCGCGCGACCCTGGGGTAGCGTGACCACCCGAAAGGGTGATTTTTGTGTCAATCCAGGGCGACTCCGAGTTCGACCCGTTGAGCCTCGAGGCGATCGCCGACGCCGACCCGTACCCGTATTGGTACGAGGATGCCGACGAACCTTTCGCGAACCCGACGCTCGTGCGCACGGAAACGTGCGATCTCTGCGTCGTCGGCGGTGGTTACACCGGTCTGTGGACCGCGATCATCGCCAAGGAGCGCGACCCCTCGCGTGACGTCGTGCTGATAGACGCCCACGAGGTCGGTTCGGCCGCCAGCGGTCGCAACGGCGGCTTCATGGAGGCGTCACTCACACACGGCGTGGCCAACGGCCAAGCGCGCTTCGGTGACGAACTTCCGTTACTCGAGGAACTCGGCATCCAGAATCTCGACGAGATCGAGAAGGCCATCGAGCGCTACAACATCGACTGCGATTACGAACGAACGGGTGTCATCGACGTGGCCTCCGACCTGCACCCGGCGGGCTACACCGACGAGTTGCGCGAGGACTACCTGCAGCTTCGTCAACTCGGACAGAAGGTCACGTGGCTCGACGCCGAACAGATGCGCGCCCAGGTGAACTCACCCACGTACACCGGAGGATTGTGGCGACACGATCTGGCCGCCATCGTGGATCCGGCTCGATTGGTGTGGGGCCTCAAGGCCGCCGCCGAATTTCTCGGTGTGCGAATCTACGAGGACACCAAGGCGACATCCATCGAGCGCGACGGCGTGGGGGTTCTGGTCGAGACACCCTTGGGTCGCGTGCGCGCCGGCAAGGTGGCCTTGGCCACCAACGCGTTCAAGCCGCTCCTCAAGCGACTGAACAATTACATCATCCCGGTGTACGACTACTGCATGGTCACCGAGCCCCTCAGCGACGAGCAGTTGGGTCGTATCGGGTGGAAGAACCGGCAGGGATTGAGCGACATCCCGAATCAGTTCCACTACTACCGACTCACCGAGGACAACCGCATTCTGTGGGGCGGCTACGACGCCATCTATTACTTCCGCGGGAAGATGAACTCCGAACTCGAGAGTCGACCCGAGAGTTGGGCGCGTCTCAGCACCCACTTCTTCCGCACGTTCCCGCAACTGGACGACGTGAAGTTCTCCCACATGTGGGGTGGCGCCATCGACACCTGCTCGCGTTTCTGCGTGTTCTGGGGACAGGCCATGAACGGACGGGTGGGATACGCGGTGGGTTACACCGGCCTCGGGGTCGCGTCATCGCGTTTCGGCGCCGAGGTGATGCTGGACCTCATCGACGGTCGCCGCTCGCGCGCCACCGAAACCCGGTTCGTGAAGGAAAAGCCGTTGCCGTTCCCGCCCGAACCGTTCAAGTTCATGGGCGTTCAAGCCACCCGCTGGAGTCTCGATCGCGAGGATCGCACCGGCAAACGCAACCTGTGGCTGAAGACGATGGACCGCCTCGGTCTCGGCTTCGACACCTGATCGGTGCCCGGGCCGAAATCCTTTCTCGCGCTGCCGCGTGACGAATCCGAACCCTTTCGACCTCAGAGGCGTTCGATGATGGTGACGTTGGCCTGACCGCCACCCTCGCACATCGTCTGCAGACCGTACCGGCCACCGGTGCGCTCGAGTTCGTGCAACAGGGTCGTCATCAGGCGTGCCCCGGTGGCACCGAGTGGGTGACCGAGGGCGATCGCCCCACCGTTCACGTTCACCTTGGCGCGATCGAAACCGGTCTCGCGCATCCACGCCATCACGACCGGGGCGAACGCCTCGTTGATCTCCACCAAGTCGATGTCGTCGATGGACATGCCGGTCTTGGCCAACGCGCGCTTGGTGGCCGGGATCGGTGCCGACAGCATCATGATCGGGTCGTCGGCCAGCACGCTCATGTGATGAATGCGCGCACGGGGCTTCAGGCCGTGGGTCTTCACGGCCGCTTCGTTGGCGATCAACAAGGCCGCCGAGCCGTCGGAGATCTGACTGGCGCAGGCCGCGGTGAGACGACCGTCGGGGGTGAGCGTGGGCAACGAACGGATCTTGTCCCAGTTCGGCTCGCGCGGACCTTCGTCGTGCTGCACACCGTTCAGGGGTTCGATCTCGGCCTCGAAACGACCCTCGGCGCGAGCCTTGATGGCGCGCAGGTGCGACTCGACCGCGAACTCCTCCATCTCCTCGCGCGACAGGTTCCACTTCGCGACCATCATCTCGGCCCCGACGAACTGACTGACCTCACCGGTGCCGTAACGCGTGGTCCAACCCGGTGAGCCGGTGAAGGGATCCTCGAAACCGAGAGCCTGACCGGCGGTCATGGCCGACGAGATCGGGATCATGCTCATGTTCTGCACGCCACCGGCCACGACCAGATCCATGGTTCCGCTCATGACGGCTTGCGCGGCGAAGTGCACCGACTGCTGCGCCGAACCGCACTGACGATCGATGGTGGTGCCGGGCACGTGCTCGGGCAGACCGGCGGTCAACCAGCAGGTGCGGGCGATGCAACCGGCCTGTGGGCCGACGGAGTCCACGTTGCCGAACACGACGTCGTCGACGGCGTTGGGGTCGACACCGGTGCGATCCATCAAGGCCTTGATGCTGTGCGCCCCGAGATCGGCGGGGTGAACGGTGGACAATCCGCCACCGCGACGGCCGACCGGAGTGCGGACGGCATCGACGATGTACGCGGTGGGAGTGTTGGAAGCCATGAGTGAACCCTATCCGTGAGTGATTTTCAGACCGAGACGATGACCGAGGAACCGTTGCCGAACAGACCCTGATTGGCGGTGATGCCGGCCTTGGCACCTTCCACCTGACGACCTTGGGCCTGTCCGCGCAATTGCCACGTGAGTTCGCACACCTGGGCGATGGCCTGGGCAGGGATGGCCTCGCCGAAGCACGACAAGCCACCGCTCGGATTCACCGGCACGCGACCACCGATGGCGGTGGCACCCGAACGAAGAAGCCCCTCGGCCTCACCGGGGGCGCACAGTCCGAGGTGCTCGTACCAATCCAATTCCAGAGCCGTGGAGAGGTCGTACACCTCGGCCATGTTCATGTCGGAGGGCGACATTCCGGCCTCCTCGTACGCGGCCCAACACAGGGAATCCTTGAAGCCCCGCGCGGGTGGCGAGACGACCGCCGTGGAGTCGGTGGCGAAGTCGGGCAACTCGAGAATCGTCTGCGGGTACGTGGGCGTCACGGTGCTGACCGCGCGAATGCGCGGAACGCCGTTCAGCGAACCCAACTTCTTCTCGGCATAGGCCCGGCTGGTGACAATCATGGCGGCCGCCCCGTCGGAGGTCGCACAGATGTCGAGTAGTCGCAACGGATCGCTGACGATCGGACTGTTCAACACGTCCTCGATCGCGTTCTCCTTGCGGAATCGCGCGTAGGGGTTGTTCAGACCGTGGCGCGAGTTCTTCACCTTCACCCGAGCGAAATCCTCCGACGTCGCTCCGTACAGATCCATGCGACGACGGGCGAACATGGCGAAGTACACCGGGTTGGTGGCTCCCAGCAGATGGAAGCGCAACCAGTCGGGATCGGTCTTGCGCTCTCCGCCGACCGGGGCGAAGAACCCCTTGGGCGTGGTGTCGGCACCGATCACCATCGCCACGTCACAGAAGCCGGCCAGGATCGAGGCGCGGGCGGCCTGCAAACTGTGAGCGCCGCTGGCACACGCCGCGTAGTTCGACGAGATGCTCGCGCCGTTCCATCCCAACTTCTGAGCGAAGGTGGAACCGGCGATGAACCCGGGGTAACCATTGCGGATGGTGTCGGCTCCGGCGACGTATTCGACGTCCTTCCATTCGATACCGGCATCCTTCAATGCCGCACGGGCGGCGACCATTCCGTACTCGGTGAAATCGCGACCCCACTTGCCCCACGGGTGCATGCCCACGCCGAGCACCACGAGATCGCGATCGCTCATGACCGTCCTCCGATCGACTCGGCGGCGGTGGGTCCGGCGGGCGCCCACACGTAGACCATGAACTCGGTGTCGACGCCGTCGACCACCTCGCGATACAGCACGTCGGTCTCCAACTGCATCGGCATGCCCACCTTCAGATCGGCGGCCATGATGCCCCTGGGCACTTGACCGAGCACGATGATGCCTTCCTTCTCCAGTTGAACCGCGGCGAGTGCGTAGGGCTCGAAGGGTTCGGCGGCGCGATACGGCGCGGGAGGGGCGTACTGATTCTCGGTGTAACTCCACACCGTGCCCACGCGAGACAACGGCGTCGACACCAGTTCCTCACTGTCGCAATTCGGATTCGGACAGGCACCCGAGCGAGGCGGAAACACGTACGTGCCGCAGACGGCACAACGACATCCGATCAGATGCGGCTCATGATCGAGGGTGTACCACCCTTCGACGGCGGGGACCCGGGTGACTCCCCCGGCGGCGGAAACTGACACGTCGTCAGATTACTCACGGTGCGGTGGTCGGACTCATTCCACGTTCGGCGAGCACCTCACGAAGACGCGGAACCACGCTTTCGGCGACCAGTCGGTCGAGAACGACTTGCTCCATGTGCACGCCATCGGCACGCAACTCGCCCGGCGTCGACTCCGCCGCCTCCACGATGGCCGACCAGTCCAGACGCCTGATGGTGGGCCAACGCACCATCCATGACTCCATCAGCGCGTTCCATGCGTCCACCCGGGCATCATCGGCGAATTTCGCGCCACTCAAACTTCCGACGCGAATGTACGGACTGTCGAACATCACCAACGTGGCACCGACGTCGTCGATCACCGACATCAACGACGACATCACCTCTTCGTGACGGACGAGGTACTCCGGATCACCGATCGTGTACCAATTGGGATCACCCGGATACCTCTGGCCCGACTGCTCGGGCACCGAAGCGATCTCCAGAACCAAATGCGGTTCGAACTCGGCGATCATGTCGCGCCACACACCATCGAAGGTCGGGCAATAATCCATGTCGAAATCCATGTCGGGCCACCACTGGATCCGGTCCACCTCGACCATCGGACAGTTGCGTCCACCCGCCCACACCACGTCGAATCGATCGGCCCCCACGTTGTGCAACGCTTGGGCCACCCCGAACGACGACGAATCGCCGATCACCATCACTCGGGTCAGGTTCGCGCGGGCGTCGGACACGATCTCGTCGATCGTCGCACCCAGTCGCTCGGGATTTCCGCCGGCCACCACCACGGTCGAGTCCGAACGCAGGTCGAAGTCGCCCAGCGCACCACGAAACGCGTCGGACTCTCCGTAATCGACCACGACCACCGGCAGTCCGGTGAAGGGCCCCAACATCTCGTCCACCACCACTCCCGCTTCGACAATCTCGGCCACGGCGGGATCGACCGAATCCGTCGGTTCGGCCGCCGCCACCCGCTCACGAACGACCCGTCGCTCGATCGCCCCGACACCGATGACGATCACGTCGGGTGCTTCACCGGACACGACCATCACGGGATCGACGATCGATGCACAGTCGTTCGCCGACGCGAGGCGAAACGCACACCCCGGAGTGCTCCGATCGACGACATCGACGGCCACGTCCGATCGCGAGAGGTCCACCGCGGTTCGTAGCTGTGATCCGATCACCAGCAGCCGCGGTAGCGGAGCCGGGGCGACCGTCGAGTCGTCGGTCGGGCCGTCGGGGGCTGTCGCGGTGAAGTCGACCACGTCCTGCGGAGCATCGAGACCGGCCAGAGCCGTCGAGCGTGGCGCATCGACGAAGGTTGTCGCCGTCGCGACGATCACCATCGACGCGATCAGCGCCACCGCGGCCGTCGCGTTGCGTTTCAAAACGCGTCTCGTCCGAACCGGGTCCTCGATCATCAGGTACGAGACGAACCCGAGTGACACGCTCGCGGCGATCCGGACCACGTCCAGTGGCCACCCGTCGAAACCCATGCGATCCGGGCGCATCACCACGATCAACGGCCAATGAACGAGATAGATGGAATAGCTGGCGCGACCCACCATCACCAGCGGACGACGCGAGAACAGCCACGCCAGCGGCCCGGTCCCGCTCGCGGCGTGAATCACCATGGCCGACCCCACCGCGACCGCCGCCAATCCTCCGCGATAGAGCCATGCGTCCGATGCGGTGACCAGAACCATCGCCACCATCAACGCGCCGAAGGCCACGACACCGGCGATCGAGGTCGACGTCGGTGTGCGCGATGACCGACGCGTCGTCACACGACGATTGGCGAGGACCGCCAGAACGCATCCGATGAGCAGCTCGGCGGCTCGCACGTGCGTGCCGTAGTAACCGAGATTTCGCGAATCGGTGAGAAAGGACGCCACGACGCTGACCCCGGCGAGGACCACCAACCCCGGCAACAACAGCGCGCGCCTTCTCGACAACATGACGAACACCAATGGGAAAATCACATAGAACTGTTCCTCGATCGCCAGGCTCCAAAAATGGATGACGGGCGACGGTGTCGACGTGAAGAGTTCCGCATAGGTGGACTCCGCGGTGGCGAACCGCCAGTTGGCCACATACCCCAGCGACGCACCCAGGTCCCCGCGCAATCGGGCCCCCTCGAACACCCCCCATAGCGAGGCGATCGCAACGACGGCCAGCACCACTAGGGCCGCTGGCGACAGTCGCCGAAGGCGACGGGCCCAGAAAACTCGCAGCGCCACCCGTCCGGCCCGAGCCGTCTCGTCCAACAGGAGTCGAGTGATGAGGAATCCGGACAACGTGAAGAACAACGACACTCCGAGGAAACCACCCGGCATCCACGCGAGGCCGAGGTGGAACAGCAATACGGCCATCACGGCCACGGCTCGAAGGCCGTCCAGGGCGTCGATGCGCGACGGGCCGACGCCCGATGTATCCCCCACGAAGGCGAGATTACTTCTGGCCGCCATGAGGTGATGAGCCCGTGAGTCGTTTTCTGACACAGCGTCAGATTCCGCGAGGTTGGCGACTAACGTCTTCTCCTCATGGACCTGCGCGAAACCGTCGATGAGGCCGCCTTCCGCCTCGAAGCACGTACGTGGCTGGAAGCCAACGTTCCCGATTCGTCGCTTCCCAGTTTCGACACCGCGGAAGGTTTCGCCCTGCATCGTCAGTGGGAGAAGAAGCTCTACGACGGTCGCTGGTCGGCGGTGTCGTGGCCCGAGCAGTACGGCGGTCGCGGCGCCGACTACATCAAGTGGCTCATTTTCGAGGAGGAGTACTACCGCGCCGGCGCGCCCGGTCGCGTGAACCAGAACGGCATCTTCCTCCTCGGTCCCACCATCATGGAAGTGGGCACCGAGGCGCAGAAGGAGAGGTTCCTCCCCACGATGGCCTCGTCGGAGATCGTGTGGGGCCAGGCGTGGAGCGAACCGAACGCGGGCAGCGATCTGGCGGGCATCAAGAGCAAGGCCCTGCGTGACGGCGACGACTGGATCCTGAACGGCCAGAAGATCTGGGCCAGTCGCGCCGTGTGGGCCGACTGGTGTTTCGGCATCTTCCGCACCGACCCCGAGGCCGAACGTCACCGCGGGCTCACCTTCATCCTGTGCCCACTCGATCTG
>JAURHL010000080.1 GCA_030833305.1 Acidimicrobiales bacterium
AGAACAGGTGTTCGCTTGATGGCACACTATGGGGAACACCTGTTCGGTGTCAACCCTTCCCTGCTCCGGGGCCCAAAATGCCCTCCTGAGCAGGCACACTACGAACAGGTGTTTGACTCGGGGGGCGAACACCCGTACGATGACGCTATGACCGACGCCCGTAAGAGCTCCCCCACCTCGTCCGCCCTCACCGCCCGTCAGCGGGGCATCCTGGAATGCATCGAATCCAGCATGGCCACCCGGGGATTTCCGCCCTCGGTCCGTGAGATCGGTGAGGCGGTCGGACTGACGTCGCCATCCACCGTTCACAACCACCTCAGCACCCTGCAGAAGTTGGGCTTCCTCGAGCGTGACCCCAATCTGCCCCGCGCCATCAAGGTCTGCTGGGACCGCAACAGTGGCGCCAAGATCGAGCGCGCCCGCGTCCACCACGTGCCCCTCGTCGGCGACGTGGCCGCCGGCACCGACGTGCTGGCGCAACAGAACGTCGAAGATCTGCTTCCGCTCCCGGCTGACTTCACCGGTGACGGCGACCTGTTCATGTTGCGCGTGCGCGGCGAATCCATGATCGATGCCGGCATCCTCGATGGTGACTACGTGGTCGCACGCCAACAGGCGTCGGCCGACAACGGCGAGATCGTCGTGGCGGGTATTCCCGGCGACGAGGCCACCGTCAAGACCTTCAGCCGACGTGGCAACACCATCGTCTTGAAGCCGGCCAACGAGCGCCTCGCGCCGATGGAGTTCGACGCCGACGACGTCCGCATCTTCGGCAAGGTCGTCACGGTTCTGCGTCGACTCTGATCCCGTCCGACTCGCCGGCCATGCGGGCCAGCGTTCAGCAGATCACCGTTCGGGTGCTCGGTCCTCCGGTCGAGGCGGCGCCCACGTCAACGTCGGTTCATCGGTCGCCGTTCCGTAGGTGACCACCGGACCCGTGTTCACGGTGCGCCGACGGCGACGCACGGTGCCGATCAGGGCGATCGCCATCATCAGAAGTCCGATCAGCACACCGGCCACGGCGATCAACACCAAACGATTCCGCTCGACGGCGACGTCGGGACCCACCGCCACCACCGCCGAGGGGTCGCTCGATCGCACCTCGATGACGAAGGTGCCCGCTTCGGTCACCTCGACGCGAAGAATCGACTCGCCCACTCCCTCGGGCGTGCTGTACGACACCGAGTCATCGTCGTCGATCGCGCCACCCGTGCCGGATCCGTCGCGCACCACCACGTCCACCTCGGGTGACACCTCCGACTCGTACGTGCGCGCCCCGTTGTCGCAACCCTCGATCGTTGCCACCCGCCCCTTGCGCTCGACGTAGACGAAGAAGGTTCCCGCCTCGGACACGTCGACGGTGGTGGCACATCCGGCCGGCACGCGCACGAGGTCGGCCACCATGTTCTGGTTCTGTTCCACCCCACGAACGGCCGACACGAACGCCGCCACGGTGACACCGATGCCGAGCAACCACAACAGCGCGTTGGCCCGCGCTCTCATCACCGCACCCCGAGTCGGGTCGCCACGCGTTCGATGGTGTCGTCGGTCTGGACCACCGCGACGCGCACAAATCCGGCTCCTGCGGCTCCGTACAAATCACCGGTGCTCACCAGTGCGCCACCCTCCCGAGCCAATCGCTCCGTGAAGGCCCAGGCGTCGTCGACGGGGAACCACAGATAAAAGCCACCATCGGGAAGTGGAACGTCGGTTCCCGACCATCGCGACAGGATCTGCGCCATGCGACGCAGACGCGCCAGATAACGATCGCGTTGCTCGGACACATGGGCGTCATCGTTCAACGCCGCCACGGCGGCGGCTTGGGCCGGGCCGGGCACCATCATGCCCACGTGCTTGCGCACCTCGCCGAGGTAATGAACGAGATCGGGATCGCCGGCGTACGCACCCACGCGCAGACCGGCCAGATTCGAGCGTTTCGACAGTGAGTGCACGGCGATCACCCCGTCGGATCCGTGCTGCAGAATCGATCGGGCCGGCGATGCCCACGTGAACTCGGCGTAGCACTCGTCGCTGAACACCGGCACGCCCTTCGAACGACCCCACGTGGCGGCCGCCTCGAGGTCGTCCAATGCTCCGGTGGGATTGGACGGACTGTTCACCCACAACAACAACGCCCGAGCGGCGTCGGCGTCGCTGATGGCGTCGAGGTCGACACCACCGCGGGCGTTCATGGGAACCGCGACCGCACGACAGCCGGCCAACGTGGCCCCCATCTCGTAGGTCGGATACGCGATCGACGGATACAAGACGGTGTCGAGCCACGGCGAACGCAACTTCATCCACTGGGGCAGGGTGCCCACGAACTCCTTGGTGCCGATGCAGGCCGCGATGGCCGAGGTCGGCACGTCGACCGCGAAACGACGGTTCATCCACTCCGAGAACGCCCGGCGCAAGGGCTCGTTACCCACCGACGGCGGATACCCGCGTTCGGAGTTACTGGCGGCCAGGGCGGCCACCACCGACGCCGGAGGCGGGTCGCACGGGGTGCCGATGGACAGATCGACGAGCCCGCCCTCGAATGCGGTACCCAACGGCTTGAACGAATCGAGGCGCTCGTAGGGGTACGGCGGGGGCTCGAAGCCGCGACGCTCTTCGGCGGGATTCATGACCGTCCCATAGTAGGCAAGGTCGGGCTCACTGACCCACGACGAACTCGACCAAACGACCCGCCGATGCGTCGGCCAGACGCGCGCGCACCCGCACACCGTCTTCCTCGTGGGTCGTGGACACCACCTCGCCCTCACGATGAATGGCGGCCAGGACGTCGCCGCGTTCGTACGGCACCAGAAGCTCGACCACCGTGCTGAGCGAGCGAAGCCGGTCGGACAACGTCTGCAGGAATCCGTCGATGCCGGTTCCCGCGTGCGCACTGATCCCCACCGAACCCGGATGCCACGTCACCGCATCGGCGACCGCTTGCGGATCGAGGTCGGCTTTGTTGAACACCAGCAATTCGGGAACGGCCTCGGCGCCGATCTCGCGCAACACCTCGCGCACCGCATCGATTTGTCCGTCGGGATCGGGTCCGCTGCCGTCGACGACGTGAACCAGGTAGTCCGCCCGCGTGGCCACTTCGAGCGTGCTCTTGAACGATTCGACCAAACCGTGCGGAAGTCTCCGCACGAAACCCACCGTGTCCGTGAGCAGCACCGGTTCACCACCGGGCAACGAGAGTCGGCGCGTGGTCGGGTCGAGCGTGGCGAACAGACGATCCTCCACCAACACCCCGGCATTGGTGAGCCGATTGAGGAGCGTGCTCTTCCCGGCGTTGGTGTACCCGACGATCACCACGTTGGCCAGACCACTGCGCGAGCGTCCCTTGCGTTGGAGATCGCGGGTGTGACCCAACTCCACCAATTCATGTTCCAATCGCGAGATGCGATTCTTGATGCGACGGCGGTCGACCTCGAGTTTGGTTTCACCGCTACCGAAACGCGAGCCGACTCCACCACGCTGCTGCGAGAGCTTCGCGTTCGCGCCGCGACGCAAACGAGGAAGCCGGTAGCGCAACAGAGCCAGTTCCACTTGGGCCTTGCCCTCCAGGGTGTGGGCGTTCTGGGCGAAGATGTCGAGGATCACGGCCGTGCGATCGATCGCGGTTCGCCCGAGCAACTTCTCCAGGTTGTACTGCTGACCGGGCGAGAGTTCGTTGTCGAACACCACCGTGTCGGCGTCGACCGCCAGGCACAGATCACGCAGCTCCTCCGCCTTGCCCTTGCCGACGTACCACGTGTGATCCGGCGTGTCGCGACGTTGCACCAACCGTCCGGCCACGTCGGCGCCGGCGGTGTCGATCAACAACGCCAATTCGTCGAGACTCGCCTCGGTCTCCTCGTCGTCGTGTCCGTCCAACGTGACCCCGACGATGACGATCTTCTCGCGGACCGAGCGCTCGATGAGCGTCTGGCCCAACGCCTGGTTGTACGGGGAATTCGGGTTGCTCACGTCGCAACCGTGACCGAGGCGACGAAGGTGGCCTCGGCGATCAGGGTGATGCGACGACTCTCTCGTTCCACCACGACCCGAGCATCGCCTCCGTCCATGTGCACCAACACCTCGGGTGTGGACGCCGGCACCAGACCCCACGCAACCGCGGCTTCGGCGGCGGCACATGCCCCGGTGCCGCACGCCATGGTGATTCCGGCGCCACGTTCGTGCACCCGCATGGTGATGGCGTGCGGTTCGGGACCGGGCTCGATGATCTCCAGGTTCACGTGGGGCACGAGCGACCCGAGAGCCAGCAGATCGACGGCACGGACGTCGTCCACCCCGACGACCGAGTGCGGGTTGCCGAGCGACGTGTGCCGCACGGGGCGATCGGGATGGCATTGCAGTGCGGCCCAGTCGAGGGGTTCGGTCAGATCCGACGCCGAACCCATGTCGACGCTCAGCAGATGCGTGCTCTCGTCGAGCCGACGGACCACTGTCACGAGTCGCTCACCGGCATCGGTGTCGACCCGATACTCGACACCGTCGGGACCGTCGTGATGCGCGGCCTGCACCAGACACCGGATGCCGTTACCGCTCATTTCGGCACGACTTCCATCGGCGTTGTACAACGTCATTCCGAGCCGGGTGGGGGACTTGCGCTCGAGCAACAGCAACCCGTCGGCGCCCACGCCCGTGCGTCGATCGCACCACGTGCGAGCACGATCGACCCACGCGGTGGTCGAGGCGCTCTCGCCCGACTCGATCTCGGCGACGAGGAAGTCGTTGCCGAGACCGTGGTGCTTGGTGAGACGGCGATGCATACCGACTCCACCTTAGGTCAGGGAGGCGACGAGGGCGGGGGCGACTTCCGTAACCGGATCGGCTTCCACCCTCATCCATTCGACCCGCGGGTCGCGACGGAACCAGCGCTCCTGCCTCACGGCGAACTGCCGCGTGCGCCGGATCGTGGTGGCCACGGCCTCGTCCAGCGACGCACGACCCTCGAGGTGATCGACCATCTCCTTGTAGCCGAGGGCCTGCATCGCCGTGCGCGACATCCCCCGTGCCAAGAGATTCGCCACTTCGGCGACCAATCCCCGATCCATCATGTCGTGCACCCGCCGTTCGATGCGTTCGGCCAGGACCGCGCGATCCCACTGCAGTGCCACCTGCCGAACGGTGCTGACGGGATAGGTGTCGACACCGGGACCGAACGACGAGAACGGTCGGCCGCTCCCCTCGCACACCTCGAGGGCGCGCACGATACGACGTCCGTTCGAGGGCTCCATCTTCGACGCCGCCGTGGGATCCCGTTCGACGAGACGACGATGAAGCCCCTCGGGACCCTCCGCCGCCAGTTCACGCTCCAGCCGCGCACGAACCTCGGGCCATTGTCCGGGAATGTCCAGTTCGTCGACCACGGCCCGCAGATACAACCCCGTTCCACCCACGAAGACGGGGGTGCCACCACGGCTTTCGATGTCGCGCACGGCTCGCTCGCTCTCGGCCTGGAACCGCGCGACCGTGAACGACTCCGACGCATCGACCACGTCGATCAGGTGATGGGGCACGCTCGCTCGCTCGTCGACCGTCGGCTTCGCCGTCCCGATGTCCATCCCGCGGTACACCTGCATCGCGTCGACCGACAACAACTCGACACCATGCCTTCGACCCGCCTCGGACGCGGCCACCGCCATGGCCACCGCCGACTTCCCGCTGGCCGTCGGGCCGAGAATGGCCAAACGGGAACCGGTCACCGCACGCTCACAGCGCCGCGACCGGGATGCGGGTTCGATGCGTCGGCTCGGCGAGCAACTCACGGAACTCACCGCGCAGGTGGTGGGGCGCCGCTCCGGTGACGAGAACAGTCGCGTAACTACCGACACGGAGCGAACCGGTGGCCGGGAAGTGCACCAGTTTGTTCTGTCGGGTCCGCCCCGAGATGACGCCGGGGTTCTTCTTCGACGGACCCTCGATCAGGACCTCCTCGACACGACCGACGCGAGCTTCGTGCTTGCGCAGTGCGGACCGCTCCACCACCACGCGCAGTCGGGCGAAGCGTTCGGCCACCACGGCGGGATCGACGAAACGGTCCACCATGGTCGCGGCCTCGGTGCCGTCACGGGGCGAGAAGATGAACGTGTACGCGTAGTCGTACTCGGCGGCCGCGGCCACCTCGAGGGTGCCCACGAAGTCCTCCTCGGTCTCACCGGGAAAACCCACGATGATGTCGGTACTGACGGCCAGGTCGTCCACGTGCCGACGGGCCTCGGCGAGTCGTTCCAGGTAGCGCTCGGCCGTGTATCCGCGATGCATGATCGACAGCAGTCGATCACTTCCGGATTGCAGCGGATAGTGAAGGTGCTCGCACACCGTCGGCGTCTCGCCCATGGCGGCGAAGGTCTCGGCCCGCATGTCCTTGGGATGAGGGCTGGTGAATCGAACGCGTCGAATTCCCGGAACCGTGCCGACGTCGCGGAGAAGATCGGCGAACAGCGGGCGTGCGGACACGTCGTGTCCGGCCTTGCGTCGTTCCAGTTGGATGTCGCGTCCGTAACTGTTCACGTTCTGACCGAGCAATGTGACCTCGGAGACACCTTGGGATGCTAAACGCCGAACTTCCTCGAGCACGTCGTCGTAGGGGCGACTGATCTCGGCGCCCCGGACACTCGGGACGATGCAAAAAGCGCACGAATTGTCGCACCCGATCTGGATGGTGACCCACGCGTCGTAACTGGTCGAACGCTTGGCGGGCAACGCCGAGGGAAACAGCGCCTGGTCGTCGAGCACGGCCTCGTCGAGGATCTCGGTGACCGGTCCCGCGGTGACCGAATCGTTCAACAGATCGACGGTGCGATGGACGTTGTGCGTGCCCAGGACCACGTCCACCCAGGGCGCGCGATCGCGAACGGTCTCGCGATCCTTTTGAGCCAGGCAACCCGACACAACGATCTGACGACCCTCGCGCTCGTTCTTCCAACGTCGCATCGTGCCCAGAGTGCCGTACAACTTGTTGTCGGCGTTCTCGCGAATGCAGCAGGTGTTGAGAACCACCACGTCGGCGTCGTCCTCGTTCTCGACCGCCCGCAAACCGTCGTTCTCGAGCAACCCGGCGATCCGCTCGGAGTCGTGTTCGTTCATCTGGCACCCGAAGGTGCGAACGATGTAGGTCCGTGTCGGGGCCTCGGCCATGCCGTGAGGCTATCGGTCGGTCACGATCAGGGTTCGACGAAGTCCCGCAACACGCGGCCACCGGCCATGTGCCGCAATCGGAACAGGGTCCGCACCTCGATCTGGCGAACCCGTTCACGGGTGATACTGAACGCTTGGCCCACTTCCTCGAGGGTGGCACCCTCGTATCCATCGAGGCCGAATCTCATCCGCATCACTTCCTGCTCGCGGGCCGGCAGATCGACAAGGACCGCCCTCACCGCCTCACGCATGTCGGCGATCTCCATACTGTCGCTCGGATCGGCCACGTTCGTGGCCGGCAGGTTGTCGGCGAAGGTGACGTCGCTGTCGTCACGAGTGGGTTGGTCGAGGCTCATGGTGTCGGCGGCCAGACTGAACCAGTCCGCCACCCGGTCCGCCGGTTCACCCAGCGCCTCGGCGATCTCGGCGAGGCTGGGCTCACGTTGCAATTTCTGGGCGAGTTGGCGCTGCATCCGAATCGCCCGATTGACGTTCTCCATCGCATGAGCGGGCAACCGGATGTTTCGGCTCTCCTCGGCCACCGCGCGCGAAATGGACTGCTTGATCCACCAGGTCGCATAGGTGGAGAACTTGAAACCCCGACTGTGGTCGTACTTCTCGACGGCCTTCATCAACCCGATGTTGCCGCTCTGGATGGCGTCGGCGAGCGGCATGGTTGTCTTGGTGTAGCGCTTCGCGATGCTGACCACGAGGCGAAGGTTCGCCCGGGTGAGATCGTGACGAGCGCGTCGACCATGGTCGATCATGCGTTTCAAACGTCGTCGCTCGAGATTCGATGCCGATTCCCCCAACTCGGCCAACTCCCGTTCGGCCGACAGGCCGTCAGCGATGCGTCGGCCGAGAAATCGCTCTTCTTCGGCACCGATCAAGGGAATACGGCTGATTTCGTGCAGGTACAACCGAACCGCGTCTTGGCTGCCGTCGTCACCCCCACCGCGTGATGTGTCCGTTCGACCACGACGTTCCTTCTTCTGTTCGACGAGTGGGCGACGCAACTCACCGGTGTCGTCGAGTTCGAAGGACTGGTCGACCGCGATGCCCGCACCTTCGATGGCGGCCCTGATCACGTCGATGA
>JAURHL010000081.1 GCA_030833305.1 Acidimicrobiales bacterium
CCCGACGATCCCGTTCTGGGTCGAGTCAACGAGGTGCAAGCCGGTAGTTACGCGTTGATGGACTCCAGTTACGGAGCGCAACCACTCCCCTTCGAACAGGCCCTGTACGTCGTGGGTACCGTGATCTCCACCACATCACGCGACTCCGGATCGTGGGCCGTGATCGATGTGGGCCTGAAATCGTTGGGCATGGACCATGGCAACCCGCACATCGACGATGCGACGGTGTGGTTCTGCAGTGACGAGCACACCACCTTTTCGATGAACGATGGCTCGCTACCGGTGATCGGCGAACGTGTGGCGGTGCGGCCCGCGCACATCGACCCCACCATCGCCCTGCACTCCGACATTCACGTGGTCCCTCACTGGGGCGAAGCGGTGACCGAGGTGTGGCCGGTGGACCTACGTCATTGGTGATCGGTCAATCTCGTAACGCCTCGGCCAACGCCGCGAACGCGCGCGCTCGGTGCGACAAGGAATTCTTCTCGTCGTCGCTCATTTCCGCGAAGGTGCGGCCGTCTCCGTCGTCGGGAACGAACAACGGATCGAACCCGAAGCCGCGTTCGCCGCGTTCCCCGGTGGCGATGGTTCCCGTGCACTCCCCCTCCACGAACAGCTCCGTGCCATCGGGGTACGCCACCAGGACGACGGTGACGAATCGGGCACGTCGACCACGGTCGTCGTCGACGTTCGCGAGCGCCCGTAGCAACTTCGCACGATTCGCGCCGTAGGGGTCGGTCGCATGCGACCGCTGATCCGCCGCGTAACGAGCGGTGCGAACACCCAACTCTCCGGGCAACGCCTCGACGAACAAGCCGGTGTCGTCGGCCACCGCCGCCATGGAGGTGGCGTCGCGAATGGCCTCGGCCTTGAGACGTGCGTTGCCCACCAGCGAGTCGGCGGTCTCGTCGACGTCGGGAACATCGGCGGGCCGCGGCCGCAGTTCGACGAGGCCGGCGAGGATCTGTTCGATCTCGCGCACCTTGTCCGGATTGGCCGACGCGCACACCAACTGCGGCTGGCGACCCGACGCCGACGGCATCACGGACGACGCGGAGGCTCGCTGGCGATCAACTGCGACTGCAGATCGAATATCTCCGCGAGACCGTTTTCGGCCAGGCCGAGCAAGGAGTCCAGTTCACCACGGGTGAAAGCCATACCCTCGGCGGTGCCTTGCACCTCGACGAAACGAGCGACACCGGTCGAGGCGTCGCGCAACATCACCACATTCATGTCCACTTCCGCTCCGCTGTCCTCGACGTAGGGAAGGTCGATCACGGGCGTTCCACCGACGATGCCCACGCTGATGGCGGCACACAAGGACGTGAGCGGATGAACTGCGATGGTGCCCGCCTGCACCAGTCGGGTGAGGGCATCGTGCAGAGCCAGGTAACCACCGCAGATGGATGCGGTGCGGGTGCCACCGTCGGCCTGCAACACGTCACAGTCCACCACCACCTGACGCTCGCCCAACAGGCGCATGTCGCAGGCGGCGCGGAGACTGCGCCCGATGAGCCGCTGGATCTCCACGGTACGACCGCTCTGCTTGCCCTTGGCGGCCTCGCGGTCGACGCGCTCGGGCGACGAGCCCGGGAGCATCGAGTATTCCGCGGTCACCCAGCCCTTGCCGCTGTTCTTCATCCAACGGGGCACGTCCTCATCGATGCTGGCGGTGCACAGCACGCGCGTGCGACCGAAGGACACCAGCACACTGCCGGCGGCCATCTCGGTGAAGTCGCGTTCGAACGACAGGGGGCGAAGTTCGTCGTGGTGGCGTCCGTCGACGCGGTGTCCGGTGTTGCTCATGTCTTCTCCGTTGTTCGTTGTGGTATCGGTCGTGATCGAGATCGATCGTTCGTGCTCAGCGAGGCGTCCAGGTCTCGGCGCCGGCCAGTTCGGGCCCCAACAACCTCTGGCCGAGGGTTTGGAACCACGAGACGTCGCCACTGGACATGAACCGATGCCGAGGCTCGTGGTCGTCCGAACGCAACAACCCCGTGTCACCCAGTTGTTCGCGGAGTGCGAACGCCGTCTCGTCGGCCGAGGACACCAGGATCACGTCGCTTCCGAGAACCTCGGTGATGACGCGCGCGAGGTACGGGTAGTGCGTGCAACCCAGCAACAGCGCGTCCACCTTGGCGTCTCTGATGGGCGCCAACAAGCGCTCGGCGAGAAGGACGACCTCCGGTCCCGACGTACGACCACGTTCGACGAACTCCACGAAGCCCGGACAGGCGGCGCTGGTGAGGCGAATGGTGGCGCCGATGCCGGCTCGCGCCACCGCGCGATCGTAGGCGCCCGACCCGATGGTGCCGATGGTGCCGATCACGCCGACATCACCCGTCCGCGTGGAGTGAACCAACGCTCGAGCACCGGGTTCGATGACTCCGAGGATGGGAACGCTCAAACCCTCGGCCGCGAACTCGGCTTCCAGTTCGTGCACCGGTAAAGCGGCCGCGGCCGTGTTGCATGCCACCACGATGGCCTTGGCGCCGAAGTCACGCACCAGACTCCACGCCAGTTCGCGGGCGTACGCACGAACATCCTCGGGGTCCTTGTCACCGTAGGGATAACGGCCGGTGTCACCGATGTAGATGACGTCCTCGTGGGGAAGGAGGTCGATGACCGCGCGCGCCACCGTGAGACCACCGAAGCCGGAGTCGAACAGACCGATCGGCCCGGTGATGTCGGCGGCATGTTTCACGTCGCAGAGGTTACGAGAAATCACCCGACTGTTCCTCGCATGTCGCCAACCACGATGGATACTTCGCGAATCGTGACCGCGGTTTAGATTTGCGGTATGTCCGCACAACGCATCCGCCACATCGTGCTCTTCAACTGGAAATCCGGCACCCCCGCCGATCATGCCGACCGCACCACGGCGGCTTTGGCCGAACTCCGGCCCAAGATCCCCCAGATCCGCTCGTACCACTACGGTGCGAACCTCGGCGTCAACCCGGGCACGTACGACTACGCGGTGACGGCCGAGTTCGACAACGTCGACGATTACCTCGTCTATCGCGATCATCCGGACCACAAGGTTTTCATCGAGAAGTACACCGCGCCGTACATCGACACTCGCGCCTCCATCCAGTTCTCGATTCCCGCCGGGTCCTGAGCCGACGTGCTCGTCGCCACCGCTCTGGCGCTCGGCGCCGCCGTGCTACATGCCGGCTGGAATCTGCGCATCAAACAGTCCGGAGATCGGTGGCTGGCGTTGTGGGGCCTCTTCACCGCCGGCGGGTTGATCGGCCTTCCGTACGCCGTGGTGGCAACGGCGTCGGGTGACCTCGGATGGAGCGCGTGGGGTTGGGCCACCGCGAGTGGCATCGTCCACGCCTTCTACATCGGGCGCCTCGCGCGCACCTATGACATCGCCGACTTCAGTGTGACCTACCCCATCGCCCGCGGAGGTGGCGCGTTGTTCGCGGCGATCGGCGGGGTGTTGTTGTTGAACGATCACCTGTCCGTGATCTCGATGATCGGAATCCTCGTCGTCGTGGGTGGACTGGTGTTGCTGGCCGGACACGTGGACTGGCAGCACGTGTGGCCGGCGTTGGTGGTCGGCCTGTTGATCGGGGCGTACACGGTGATCGACAGCAAGGGTTCGCGATCGACCGTGGGTAGCGCCTACGCGATGTCCATTTTCGTCACCGGCGGCCTCTTCACCACCGCCCACGGGATGCTGCGCCGACGTTGGAACGAGATGAGAGCGAGCGTTCCGTCCATGTGGCGCCAGTACGCCCTCACGGGTCTGGCATCTCTGGTCACGTATTGGATGGTGCTCCTGGCGGTTCGGCGCGCGCCGGTGGGATACGTCACCGCCCTGCGGGAATCCAGCGTGGTGTTCGCCACCTTCATCGGCTGGAAGGTGTTGAAGGAGAGCAGCGGCGTGCGCCGCGTCGTGGCGTCGTCGACCATGGTGGTCGGCCTCGTGACGCTGGTGGTTGGGCGCTGAACGGCCCCGCGATCATTCGTACAACGGGTCCAGATCCACGACGCTACGGAACACCGGGCCGCGCCCGTTGAGGCCGTCGTCCAGCCACTCGCGCAACACCTTGGTGGCCAACACGTCGTCCTCGTTGTACCGCAGCAGTTTCTCGCTCATCGCGCGACGCTCCGCCTCGTCCTGCGAGGTGACCGCCAACTCGTACCACAGGATCGAGTTGTCACCGCCGGCGTCCTCGTCGCGCCACGAGAAACCGGCTAGCGGAGCCACCTTCTTCAGACCCAGGGAATCCGCGGGCCAGATGAGCGCATCGACGTTCTTCTTCAAGTCCACCCACGTGTCGGAGGCGCAGAACGCGTCGATGGCTTCATGGTCAGGCATGCCCGGAACGTCGGGCCAGCGACGGGCGATCTCGTGCATGCGCGAATTCTCGGCATCGGTGTAGCAATAGAACCGAACGGTCGATCCGAGTCGGGCGCACTCGTCGATGACCGCGTGCATCCACGTCCAGAACGCGATGAACGCCTCGGCTTCGTCGGCGTGCCCTCCGACCAACGTGTGGAAGGGGCGGTATCCGACCGTCACCGTCGACGGCGGGCGCACACCATCGCGAACGGTCGCGTTGGTCCCCCACAAATACACGATGTCGGAGTTCTCCATGTCGACGTCGATTTCGACGTCGGCCCGCGGGACCACGGGCACCGACTCGGTGCGAGGAAGGTGCGGCAGTCCGTCGGGGTGCAGACGTACGCGCGCCGAGTCGATGCGACGTGTGACGTTGGCGAACCACGGCATCGAAGCCAAGTGCGGATCGAGCGTCGACACGTCGGCGACCGAGATCAGGCCCTCCGATTCGAAGAACTCGCGGGCTTTCTTGCTTTTCCCCGTGATCTTGGCCACCGAGTCGTCCGGATTCGGGTGGGCCCTGGCCGCCGACCAGTATTTTGCGACGTCCACGTTGACCGAATAGGCGCGATCGATCAACGAGGCCGTGCTCACGTCGAGGGCCGCCAGTTGTGACTGCGTGCGAACGCCGATGGACGCGAGCTTCTTCACGTGGGCCTTCGTGACGCCGGCGATCAACGAGATGTGCTCGGCCGTGTCCAGTTCGTCGTAACACACGTCCTTCCACACGCACGTCGCACAGTTGCCGTGAAGAATCGGCTCGGTGATCGGATTGTCGCCGTCGAGCATGCGCGCGATGGCCTCCCAGCGAAACTCCCATTCGAGGCCGAGGATGTCGAGAGCACTGCGCGACTCGGTGGCGCCGGTTCCGGGGTGCTCGTGTCGCCACATCGGCTCATCGAGTCGGCGCCACAGCAGGTTCAGATCGACGTCGAAGATGCCGCCGACCGGATCGACGCTCGGAGACCAACCGAGCTCGGCCAACATTTCCCAGTAGTGCGCCAACTGCAGCGAGTCGTTCAACACCGGAGTACCCGGTTGCTCGACGGCATCGGCCACTTCGAGGAATGGATCGTCGACCGATCCGATCGACCACGACTTTGCTTTGGCCTTGCCGTCGAAACCACGGTGGCTCTTCACGTCGACGGGCACGTAACCCCACGCCGCGTGGCGACTGGGTTGCTCGACCCGTATCAAGATGTCGGGCTTGCCGGAACGACCCGACAACGTGGGCAAGCCACCAGCAAGAATCAAACGAGCGCCCTTGCGCATCAGCAACGCGGTCTCGCGCACGAGATCGTCCGCGTTCATGGCGGGCAAGCGCATCACTCCGTGGGCGCTCTCCAAGCGCGCGAAAACCTCGGCTTCGTGTTCGAAGCCCTTCTCCATCAGCAACTGCACGAACGCGCTCGGTTCGGTGCGGGGCAGATCGTCGTACGCCCGGTTCCGGTTGTTCACCTCGCGGTGCGCGCAGTCGGTGGTGAAGCGACCGTCGCCGGTGGCTCCGACGGGAATTCGGATCTTGACGTCAGACAATGAGGTTCCTTTCACGGTGATACTCGAGAAATGCACGGTGAAGTGCGTGACCCTTGCCCACCGCGTCGTGGCAGCCGAGGGCCTGGTCGGCGAGCGGCAAGTGATCGTCGAGCGTGGCACTCACGTGATCCCGGGTGACGAAGAAACACGCCGACTGGTGACGCGACGCCATGACGCACAGACGCCCGGTCTCCAGATCGAATGCCGACGGTGACATCACGCCCGACAAAGGATGCACGGCCACCATGACCGGCTTCTCCAGACCCTGCCAGCGCTCGGGCGTGGTGACCCGAATGGACGCGAACTTGGGCGAGAGAGCGCGCAACTCGTTCTGAATCGCGGTGTTCATGAGATTGTGCGTGGAGACCACGCCGATGTCGACGGGCCGCAGGGGGCGAGGCGCGTTCTTCTCGTCGACATTCGTCGACACCTCACAACGACGTTCGAGCAGGCGCGCCACGACGGCGGCCGTGAATCGGGCCAACTCGATGTCGGTGCCCACCGGGAGTCCACCCGTGGGCGTGGGCATCTGGATGATGGAGGTGGTCGTCGGACGCGAGGTCGACCACATGGCCGCCAGGGCACGGTCCACGCCCTCGGCGGCCGGAGTCTCGGCCGTGGCTTTCTTCGTCGGGCGAACGAATCGCTCCCCCGGTTTGGCGTCGCTGTCGAACTCGAAGTCGTAGAAGCCGTTCACCAAGCGAACCGAGTCGTAGGGAAGGCGGCGACAGGTGGGCAATTGCAACTCGGTGCGCAAACCAACGAGGGAGGGATTCTCCAGGATCAACGTGGGGGTCGCCTGATGGGGTGGATGTTCGGAGGACTCCCAGCGGTCGACGTCGATCGCCACCGTCGGCGGAATCTGGCCCGGATCACCGATGAAAACGTATCGATCAGCCACGTGGCGCACGGGCAGGAAATCGGCCCACGCCATCTGCCAGGCCTCGTCGACGAAGAGGATGTCGAAGTCGCCGTCGAACTTCGACAAGGCCAACTTCGCCACCGTGGCGACCATGACGACCGGTCCGTCGGGAATGGCGTTCTTCTTGTCGATGAAGACCACTCGCTCGTCGATGTCCGCTGGCCGCTGGTAGCCGGAGCCGGAGAAACGCACGACCGATCGCTCCGGATAACGCTCGGCGATGCGCTGACAGATTTCGTCGACCTGGTTGTTGGTCTGCGCCGCGATGACGATGCGCAAGCGGGACTTCATGCCGGCCTCCAGCGACTCGACCAACGTGAACGTCTTGCCCGAACCCGGCGGAGCCTTGACGACCGCGATGGCACCCGAACCCGCGACGAAGATGCGCAGTGCCTTGACGACGGAACTCATTCGTCACCCCCGTCGATCGGCTCGACGATCTCGGTGGCGATGGAGTGACGGAAGTGGTCGAGTATGTCGAATCCACTCTCGGTCTTGTCGAGAATCCGATAACTCGAGCTCTCGGTGAAGTGGACGGGAAAATCCTCGATCAGGATCAGTTGGCGTCCGCGCCACGTGGGATCTCCCGCGCGCTTGGCCAATGGGCCGGTGGAGTTCTTGGGAGCCGACCAGTTCGGGGCCACGACGATGGTGCGGTCCGAATTCGACACCGATATCACCCTCACCTGCATCTTGGGGGCACCCGCGATCGCCATCGACCCGCCCACCTTGATGTCGGGCAGACTCGGAAAGTCGTACACGAGTTTCCATCGGGCGCCTCCCGCCTCGACCGCGACGACTTTGGCGCGCACACCATGCCCACGTTGCAGTTCCTCTTCCTGCAGCGTGCGGTCACCGTGCACCAGTGAGTGCAACGCCTGGCGAGACGACGCCACCCGCTGCTGGTAGGCGAAAGCCGCTTGCCGAGCGTTGTTGTCGCCGCGCAGACCGGGCCAGTGGGGGCGCTCGTCGGGATTCGCCGAGCGTTCGCGCACCACCTGGTCCCACCACAGTCGAGCGAACTTCGTGGTGCCGATGCGCACCAACTCCGCGAGTCCGGGGTTCGCTCCACGCGCGTCCCGACGCAAGACGTCGATCGTTCGAACGACCAGTGCGTGGCGATGTCGCAACTGTTCAGCGACGACGTTGTCGATGTCACGCGCCACCCGCTTGCCCTTGGCGGTGCGCTGATCGCGCGGGGGTGC
>JAURHL010000082.1 GCA_030833305.1 Acidimicrobiales bacterium
CCGCACAAGTCTTGGGGGTGGCGTTACGCAGTCGTCTCGGTCTCGTCGACCATGTGCTCCCCACACGGCTGCACTCCGCCCTGATGTCGTTGGTTCATGACTCGTCGGCCGAACCAGCCGACCACTTCACGCCCCGTCGGGCCACCACCTGGGTTCCGATCGATGAATTGACCAAACTCTGGTCGGTGCCCGCTGCCGGGCGTCGCCCCGGATTCGAGGTGAAGGCCGTCTGCGCGGCCGTCGACGATCTCTCTCGGGCCTTTGGTCGAGGTGGTTCGCGACCCTCCTCTCGCCAACTGCACGCGGGCATCAGCGATTCGCTGCGTTCGCTCGCCGACGATCTCGAGGAGGCCAACGGCCTTCCCGTACCGATGGCAGTGGCCCGAACCGCACGGGTTCTGTCAAATGCCCCTGAATCCCTCCGCAACATCACCGTGCCGATCGGGGAGGCCGTGTTCGATCTGGCGACCGGCGAATCGTGGAACGACGCGGCGCGCATCATGCGTGATGCACGTCAGCAACTTGTCCGGGAAAGTCACGACAACGGTCCGAGTTCCTGACGGTGCCTGGACCGCGCAAAACAGTGTGAGCACGAACCCGCTACCCACCCGCCGTTCGGCCACACTGCCCCGATGACTTCGCGGGCCAAGAAGAACGTCAATCCGATCGAGCGAGTTCTCAATCTGTTGACCCTCTTGTCGCGCGCCGACGCCCCGATGACCCGTGAGCAGATCGTGGCTGCCATGGCGTGTGGAGAATCCCCCTACCCCACCAACGAGGACCCACAGCGTCAACTGTTCACGAGCGACAAGAACGTGATCACCCGAGATCTGGGCATCCCTATTCGGACCGTGCCCGGGGTGGGCGACGAAGCCGGTCAAACGCGCTACTACATCCGCGAGGAGGACATGTGCGTCCCCGACCTGGCACTCACCGACGACGAGTTGTCGATCTTGTCGTTGGCGTTGGAGTCGTTGCACCTGGCGGTTCCCCAGGCCGGAGAGGCCTTGATGAAGTTCGACGGTCGTCTCGGTTCGTCGCCACTGGCGATGAACATCGGTCTGCCCCTCGTGGTGGTGCGCATGTCGGAAGCCGTCAAGCAACGTCAGGTGGTGCGCGTCGCGCATTCGGGCCGACCGATCGACATCGAACCCATTCGCGTGGTGTTCGACAAGGGCACCTGGTACATCGTGGCGCACCATCGCTCCGACAAGAAGACCCGTGCCTGGCGTAGTTCCCAATTCACGGACGAACTCGAGATCCTCGACCTCGAGCCGATTCTGGGCCGCCGCCGACTGTCCGACCGCGAGCTCCGACGACTCCTGCACGCCGCCGAGCAGGACGAGTTCGTGGCCAACGTTCGCGTGGATGCTCTCGGTGCGTCTTTGTCGTGGTGGGATCGACGAGTGATCGAGACCGAGCCGCTGGCTGACGGTGGTCTGCGCATCAGCGTGGCCGTCGACGACCGGGCGCGCTTTCGTGGTTGGTTGCTCGGGCTCGGAACACACGCGGTGGTGGAAGGCCCCGACGAACTGCGTGATCATGTCGTCGAGTGGCTCGATGCCGCGGCCCTCGACGTCACGAGCGTTCCCACACCACCGGCCCGCCCACCGGCGCCGCCGAGTCGGCCGGGACCTCGCCCACTCGGTGAACGTCTACAGCGTCTGATCTCCATTCTCCCGTGGTTGCGCAACACCACGTCAACACCGGTCGCCGAACTGGCGGGCCGGCTCGGGGTGAGTGTGGAGATGTTGCTCAAGGATCTGGAAGCGGCATCGATGTGCGGTGTGCCCCCCTACACCAGTGACGCGCTGTTCGACTTCTGGGTGGAAGGAGACACGGTTCACTTTTGTGGGGACGGCACCATGAGCGGACGTTTTCGTCGGAGTCGTTCGTTGATGACCCGTAGCGTTCGTCTCACCCCACGTCAGGCCACCGCGTTGTCGTTGGGTTTGGCATCGATGGCGGTGGCGCTCGACGAGTCACAACGCACAACCGGACCGTTCGCGTCGTTGACCCGCAAGATCGAAGAAGCGCTCGGTGAGATACCCGTCGAGATCCGTCTGGACGAGGCTCCGTTGATGGCCGAGATGAACGAGGTCGTTCGCGAGCATCGCGAGATCGAGGTGACCTACGTGAACGGTGAGGACGAGATCAGCGAGCGCGTCCTTCACCCTCGGCTGGTGTTCGTCGACAAGGGTGAGATGTACTTGATGGCCGACGATGTATCGGCCGCCCCGGTCGAGATCGATCGGGTGTTCCGGATGGATCGCATACTCGACACCACGACCACCGGGAAGGTTTTCGATCATCGACCCGTCGAATGGTCGGGGTGGGGATTCCGTGGTGAGGCCATAGAGGCCGTTCTGTACATTGCACCGGGCAACGGTTGGTTGGTCGATCGCTCGACTTTGAAGGCCTGTGTCATCAACGACGACGATTCGATGTTCGTGTGGGTCGACGTCGTCAGTCGCACGTGGCTGGCCAAGCTGTTGGCGCGTTGCGGACATCCGTCGTGCGTGGTGTCACCCGATCAGTTGCGTGATGTGGCGCCCGCATGGGCACAGACCGTGCGGGCCCAGTACGTCGCCTGACTCGCGACGGCTCGCATTTCGATGTGAGTACATGTGAGCCATTTCGCAACATTTTTGGTGTCTCGGGGTCGCGAAACTGGCAACATGGTGGTGTGAAGGCGCAACTGACGCTGAAGTACCGGGTCCTTTCGGACACCGTGCTCGGTTTCGTGGAAGGAATGATCCCTGACGACGGGGAATCTGAGTCGACCCCTGACATCTCGTCGTCGATCGTGCGCGACCGCCTGGATGCCGACACGACCGTCGAATGGGCGCCCGTCGGCGGTGTCGACGTCCTCGTCGGATTCCAGCAATTGCATGCATCGGTTCGTCCGCGCGTGGAGGGTTTGCCCGGTCTGATCAGTGTGCTGGTCACCGAATTGGTCCTGAAGGCGAAGGACGAGGATTCCGCGCCGGCCACCACCGGCCCGGCCGCGATCTTGCGCACCTTCGAGATGCGCCACGACGTCGACGTCACCCTGCTGGTGAAGCCGACCGTGGTGCACGAGCCCCGAAGGGCCCCACGTGCCACCACCAAGGGTGCCGAAGCCGCGTTGCATCATTTGATCGAGCGTGCCGAGATCATCGAGGGTGAGGATCCCACATCGCGGCGAGCCCTGTCGGCATTGCGTGATCTGGCGGCCTCCATAGGCGACGGTGATGGCTTGTCGAGCGAGCGCACCGCCGAAGCGACGTTTCAAGCGATCACCAACTCGGCCATGCGCAGTCGTCAACACAAGGACATGCTCTTGCGGGTGGTCGAGGACCTACGCGATCAACGCACGTGGTCGCGAGCCATCGAGAACGCGATGGCGGCGCCGGATCCCGAGGTTCTCTCGGATCTCGACGCCGCCGACGACGACTGAAACCCGGTGTGGGTCAGCCGCGAACCGGGGGTTCCCAGGTGTCGCGCAAGAACTCGGTGAACGTGGTGTTCCACGGCTGATACCGGTGCCAGCGGGCTTCCAACCAAGCATGGGCTTCGGCCTCGGTGAGGGCGTAACGCCGCATGGCCCAGGCTTTCAACACCAGACCCGTGCGGCTGCGCCCACCATGGCAGTGCACCAGCACTCGATGCCCCTCGGCCAGTAGCGCGTCGATGGATGACACGGCATCCTCGACGGCAGCCAGCAGGTTGGCGTTCTCGTCGTGACCCACCTCGTCGCGCATGTACAACTCGCGACGCACCGCATGATGATCGAGTCGCCCGTCGATGAGACACAACGAGATCGTGGCGAAGTCACCGTCACATTCGATGGCACCACCCAGATCCGACGCGAACACCGGAACCTCCTCGTCGACTCGTTGGGGATGCGCGGGGGGTTCCAACCTCGAGCGCTTGGCCCGATCTCGGCCCAACAGCAGGCGGGCCGTGTCGAGTAGATCGGCGTAGCGATACGTGGATCGACCCGAGGGCGTGGTGAACGAACCATGCACGTGGGTCAACCAGCGTGACGGGATGCCCTGAATCGAGTACGAGGCTCCAGCCAACGCACCGGTCACGCAGGCCACGGTGTCGGTGTCGCCACCGAGGTCAATCGTCATCCGCATCGCCGACTCGAAGTTGTCCGAATGACGTAACGCCCACACCGCCTGCGCGAGGCAGATGGTGGCGGCACCGTTGGAGTGATCACCGTCGAGATTCGGTTCCCACCGGGGCGACATCACGCGGGCGAACTCGGCCCGGTGTTCCTCGTCGACGTACGACAACACGTCGTCGATCTGCGTCAACGGGTCCGCTCCGAGGATGGCCCGTCGGCACAGTTCGGTTCCGATGGCGGCTGACCAACCGGCCAGCGGATCGAAGTGCGTGAGCGCGGCCTGTGCTCGGGCCACCTTCATGACGTCAGCGGTGTCGTGGCCGACGAAAGCCACGGCGATGGCCCACGTGCGCATGAGGGCGCCGTTGCTGGCGGTGCGGCCCCACGAGCGATGGACCTCGGCCGCCGCACCATGACGGTCCTCGTGGGCGAGAGCGCCCGCGGTGGTGGTGCCGCAGTCGGTGGCCCCCGAGCGCCAGGCGCGGAATCGCGTCCAGAGATCGTCGAGGTCCAACCCACCACGGGCCAGGAGTGACTCGGCCAGAGCCAGCATCATCTGGCTGTCGTCGGTGAATTCACCCGGGGCCCAATCGAAGGCGCCACCGCCCACCATTTCGGTCGAGCCCGCCAGAACCGCGGAGGGGAAGCGATCGGAATACGCACCGGCGGGACCGAACTCGAACGGTGCGCCGAGGGCATCACCGACAACGGCACCAATGAGGGCGCCGATGCCACGTTGTTGGGCGCCAGGGCCAGTGCGGACGGGGTTGATGGTGGTGTGAGTGTCGTTCATGACGACCGAAACGACGGGAATTTGACAAAGTGTGCGCGAAGACAGGTGTGGGACTTGAAACTAATTACACTCGTGTAATTGGACTTAATCGGTCTAGCAAAATGGTGTGAGCAGGGGCTCTTCCATTCCACATCTATGCCACACCCCTGAATCACACTTATGGAGTGACCCAATCCGAAGGCAGCGGGGGGCGCAACCAGGCACTTCAACACCGGAATTTCGGGGCTGCTCTCCTCGAAGTTCGGACAGGCAGTCGTGGCAGAGAAGAAGTCCAATCGGAAGAAGTCCAACCAAAAGAGGACCTCTGGTTCGGGTACCCGGTCCGGGAAGGCAAAAGTGGAAAACCCACCCGCCTCCGTGCCGTGGAAGCGTCGATCGTTCTGGGTGGTGGCGCTGGAGGAGATTCGACTGGCCCCGCGCGTGTGGCATCGAGTAGATCGCTTGTACACGCGGGCTTCGGCGGCTCAGATCGCTAGCGACTTGCGCTCGGTGATTCGACGTGGCGCTGAGCACGTGCGGGTGAAGGGCGTGCTCGACGGAGAGGCCTGGGATGCGCGTTGGGAGATGAGTCCCGACGGTCCCGACAACCAGTTCGCGATTTGGGTGATGTACCTCGGCCGGCCGGACTAGGTGAGCCGTCGAGAGAAGTCCGCATTGGCGGAGGCACTCGAGGATTCCCGTCGCGCTCCTCGCGAATGGCTACGTATGAGCGGCACCTTCCCGTATGCGACGGCGATCAGCCATGTGGAGCGGATCCGTTCGATCAACGGCCATAGGACGGAACGTTTACCCGGGTTGGCGATCGAGCGAGGGGAGGCGTGGGATGCTCGCGTTGTGGTGCCCCCGGGAGGCGCGCTGGACGATTGTGCGGTCTGGGTGATGTATCGGGGCGAATCGGATTAGTCAGCTTCGGCCAGGCTGAACTTCTCGCCGAGAAAGCGGACCCACACCTCGCAATCGCCGGGAGCGCCGACACTGGTGGGGATCCACTTGCTCTCCCAGATTTCATTCGCTTGGAACCCACGGACCCGGTGCACCGAGGTCGGCCGGAGGTGGGCGCATCGAACGTCGCTGGCGATCTGTTGCGCGGTCTTCTTCGTGTAGAGCTTGGGAATGCGGTACCAATCGCCCACGGCGCGGGCCTCGTCGAGCGAGCGTTGCCAGAAAGATCGGCGACGGTGACGGCGTGAGATCGGGACGGTATCGAGTCGGGTGACGTTGGTGCGGGGACGGGTCGTGGTGCGGGGAGCGCTCATGTTTTCTTGAACGAGCGTCACCCGCCGAAGTGTGCGCGAATCGGAGAGTCGGCTACCAGCGCTCGAACGACCAGCCCGATGGTCGACCATTCGTGTATGGCATCACCCCGTGGAAGGCGCGGGGGTCCTCGTCGAACACCAGCGGAAGGAAGAATCGGTCACCCTCCCACATCGGCAAGTCAGCGGCCTCGCGCTCGGCTGGATCGGTCGAGCAGGCGGACAGCACCCGGGAGATGGGCACCCATTCGAGATCGCCCTCGTCGTTGTGAGCGGGTGGTTCGCCGGTGAATCGGGTGACGAGGAAAATGGGCGAGAGCCAGTCTTCGCCGTTGGGTCCGAAGCCGGGCCACGACAGGGTGCCGCGCAGTGACATCGCCGTGACCTCGAGCGAGGCTTCCTCGCGCAGTTCGCGCCGGGCACAGGTCGCGAGATCCTCGCTCGGCTCGACCTTGCCGCCCAGCCCGTTCCACTTGCCCAAGTGCTGATCGTGGTCGCGTTTGTTGCGGTGCACCAAAAGGACGTGGTTGTCGCGAACCACGTAGACGAGGGTGCCGACGATCGGCGAGTAGGCCATGCGCTCTCTTGTATCAGAACGTTGGAGGTGGAGTCGGTTCCCCGGGCAGACTGAGAAGGTGAGCGTGGCCACGGATTATCGACGCGACGGGGTGGTGGTCCTGCGCGAAGTGCTCACGCCGATGGAGATCGAACGACTGCGGGCGGGGATCGATGAAGTGGTGGCGAGTCCCAGCCCGCGCGCCAAGGTTGCCAGTGCCCCTGACGACCCGGGCTACTTCATCGAGGATTTCTGCACGTGGCGCGAGCACTGGCAGTTCGATGATGTGATCCGGACGTCACGACTGGCCGAACTCGCTGCGGAGTTGATGGAGTCACGGACCGTGACGATGTACCACGACCACATTCTGGTGAAGGAGCCCGGCACCCGACAGCGCACGCCGTGGCACCAGGATCAGCCCTACTACGACGTCGAGGGGAAGCAGAACGTGAGCTTCTGGATCCCGGTGGATCCGGTGTCGCGTGAGGATTGCCTGGAGGTGATCGCGGGAACGCATCACGGTCCGTGGTTGATGCCGCGTTCGTTCCTCGACCAACAGGCGAAGTGGTTCCCCGAGGGATCGTTGACCGAGATGCCCGATTACGAGGCCGAGCGGGATCGACACACGATCGTGACCGCGGATCTGCGACCCGGTGACTGCATCGCGTTCCACATGTTGGCGGTGCACGGGGCGCCCGGGGTGTCGGGGACCAATCGACGACGCGTTTTCAGCTTGCGGTTGTTGGGCGACGACATGGTGTTCGCGCCTCGCGAGTGGGTGACGTCACCGGACATGAACGCGGTGTTCGACGGACCCGACGAACGCGTGAGCGGTGAGCGCTTGACGGGCGACTGGTTCCCCCGCCTGCTCTGACCCCAACCCCTCCACTTGATTGGGATCGTTTCCCCGTCAGATGTGTGGGTTCATTTCCCCAAGCGGAAGATGACGAATGTTCATGGGAGGAAAAACCCACAAAATTGGCGGGGAAACGATCCCAATCAACTGGCGATGGTGGTGGTGGGGTCGAGCGGACGATCACCGAGATCGATGAACAACACCTTGCGGTCCTCGATCACCGGGTATTCGCCGTTGGTGGGCGGCGACAGTTCCGTGACGTTGACGATCCGGTCCTCGCAGTCGGTGAAGTCGTCGGTGCCCTCGATCTGCACCACGGCACACGACGCATCACGATCGGCGGGGTACGCGTAGTACACGATCCAGCCGCGTTGCGGATCCGA
>JAURHL010000083.1 GCA_030833305.1 Acidimicrobiales bacterium
CGGGCCTCGTTCGGTGACGAATCGTTCGGCCAACGCACGGCGCGCAAACCGGTCTCGCTGGCGACCAACGTGAGCCGACCCACCGGACTGGCGTACGACGATGTCACCAGCGATTCGGCCACGTCGCCATCCTGCCAGAGCCCGTCGACCACCACGGTTCTGCCGTGTGCCCGTCGCAACACCTCGGAATTACCGCCCCGCCACCGTTTCATTGTACGGTGCAACCAATGACCGACACGCTCAATTCCACTCCGATGGGCGTGGCCATCACCAAACGCCAGTTGTACATGGTGTTCGGTGGCGTCATCTCGGGACTGGCGCTGTCGGCTCTCGACGGCACGATCGTCAACACGGCACTGGCCACCATCGTCGGCGAACTCGGTGGAATCAAGTACTACGCCTGGGTGGGCACCTCCTACATGCTGACCAGCACCACCTCGACTCCGCTCTTCGGCAAACTCTCCGACCTCTACGGTCGGCGAATTCTCTACCAGGCCGCCATCGTGATTTTCGCCGTCGGATCGGTCCTCTGCGGAATCGCCCAAACCATGTGGCAACTGGTGGTCGCCCGAGGTGTTCAAGGCATTGGTGGCGGTGGTCTGCTGGCGGTGGCCTTCGCCATCATCGGCGACGTCGTCGCTCCACGCGAACGTGGCAAGTACATGGGACTCATCACGAGCATCTTCACCTTCAGCAGCGTCATCGGGCCGTTGCTCGGTGGCTTCATCGTCGACAACACCAGTTGGCGTTGGATCTTCCTCGTCAACGTTCCGGTGGCGGTCGTCGCGATCATGATCACCAACAAGGCGCTGAAGCTTCCGTTCGTTCGCCAGCAACGCAAGGTCGACTTCATGGGCGCCACGTTGCTCGTCTTCTCGGTCACCGCTTTGTTGTTGGGACTCTCGTGGACCGGTGACGAATACGGCTGGACCTCCGCTCCGACATTGGGTTTCTTCGCCACGGCCGTCGTGGGAACGGTCGCTTTCATTCGATGGGAGGACAAGGCCCCCGAGCCCATCATCCCGCTCTCCATGCTCTCGATCGACACCGTCAAGGTCGTGGTGCCGCTCATGATCCTCATCGGCGCCGTGTTCTACGGCGCCAACGCCTTCATGCCCCTGTTCTTGCAGGGTGTCACCGGTGTGTCGGCCACCAATTCGGGACTGCTGCTGGTGCCGATGGCGGTCTCGGTGGCCATCACGGCCACCTGGGTGGGGCGCATCACCTCGCGCACCGGCACCTACAAGGTGTGGTCACCGATCGGTTGCGCGATCACCACGGTCGGATTCGCGATGGCCTCGTTCCTCGACTCGTCGAACGGATACGTGTACCTCGCCATGGCCGCGTCGTTCATCCTCGGAATCGGGATGGGAATGATCATGCCCACCGGAACACTGGCGGTGCAGAACGCGGTCGCGCCGAGCGAGATGGGCACCGCGTCCTCGGTGGTGGTCTTCATGCGTCAGTTGGGCGGTGCCGTGGGACTCGCGGCCTACGGAGCCCTGTTCGCCAATCGGCTGAACGGTCGCGTCGACCCCGAGTTGGTGCAGGCCCCGCGCATGATCCGCACGTTGCCGTCACCCGTGCGCGAGCAGGCTCTCGATGCTCTCACGCATGCGATCGTCATCGTCTTCCGCGCCGCGGTTCCATTGGCGATCGTCGGTTTCGTCGTGGCCCTCGCCATGCCGAACCGGCCGTTGCGCTCGGCGGCCGCAATGAGCGCCGCCGCACCCTCAGGCGACTGACGGAACCGGCCGCTTCGTTCGCTGCAAGAGCGACAATCCGACAACGGCGAATCCGATGCCCCCGGCGAAGGTGGCACGCTCTCCGAGCAGTTCACCGATGAGTCCGAGTGCCAGACCACCGATCACTCCGCCGATCTCGAAGAAACTGGTGAAACTGGCCACCACTTCCACGCGATCCTCGCCGTCGATTCCCTCGACGCTCATGGCCAACAGCGACGGGTAGAAGAACGAGACGCCCAGGGCGAAGAAGACCGTGCCCAGCCAGATTCCGAACGAGTTGCCGAACACCCACACCGACGTGACACCGCCGAAGAGGAACCACATCGCCATCACCACACTGCGACGCAAACCGATGCGGGCCGGGAACTTGGCGCCGAACAAGCGAATGAACAGGCACAAGATGCTGTACGCGGTGAAGAAACCCGCCGAACCCGACAGCCCGATCGACTTGGCGAACGTCGGAACGAACGACGTGAACGAGGTCCAGGCCGCCATACCGAGGGCCAGGATCGTTCCGGGGAGGATCGCGCGCGGGTGGAACCACGAGATGCGTCGCCGCGCCACGGGGGGTCGCTCCCCCACGAACGCCGGGGCCGCGAACGACACCAGCGCCGCCACCAACGCCGCGGCGGCCGAAACGATCCACACCGCGTCGTAATGTCCCGACGACAATCCGCGTGAACCCTCGACCACGTCACCCATCACCCACTCACCGATGATCGGTCCGACGGACAGGCCACCGAAAACGGCCACCGAGAGATAACTGGCGGCCTCGGCCTTGCGCGTCTCGGGGCTCAACTCCACGACGAGAATGGCCGCCCCGACGAACAACGCGGCCTCACCGACTCCCATCAACGCGCGCAGCGGCAGGATCTGCCACGTCGACGTCACCACGATCAGGCTGAGGGCACCCAGCGCACCGATGACCGAACCGGTGACCATCATGGTGCGTCGGCCCCACGTGTTACCGACCCACGTCAACAACGGGCGGAAGAGCACCGCGGAACCGCTGAAGACGACACCGGCCGCACCGATCATGGCTTCTCCGCCACCGAGTCCGTTCTTGATGAAGACCGGCAACGTGGGGATGAAGATTCCGACGCACGTGTAATACGCCAACGTGGCCGCGGTGACCAACAGAAACCGCGGCGTCACCATCCGTTCGCTCAACCGGCCGACGGCTCCTTGGGCAACCCGAGCACGCGCTCACCCACGATGTTGCGCTGGATCTGGCTGGTGCCACCCCAGATGGTCTCGGATCGGCTGAAGAAGAACGCCGACATCATCGGGCTCACCGGGTAACCCTCACGACGCTTCTCGCGAGCCACGCCGGGCCACGAACCCCCTTCGGGGCCGGCATCGACGAGCATCGCGTTGGCACCGAAGATGTCGAGTGCCAGCTCCATCGCGGCCTTGTGCATCTCGGACCAGAACATCTTGTTGGACGCACCGAGGGCCATGACACCGAGGTCCTTGGAGTTGTTCAACGTGGCGGTCAGCGACCGCAAACCGTTGATGCGCAGGATCTGGATCTTGGTGTAGTACTGCATCAGACGCTGACGAATGTCCTCGTCGTGGATGCGCCCGTTCTCGGTGGCGGCGCGAACCATCTGCTTGTACTCCTCCTCGAACCGGCGGTACCCGGTGGTGGCGCTCATGCCACGCTCGAAGGCCAAGGTGCTGTTGGCGACCTTCCATCCGTTGTTCACGCCACCGACGACGTTGTCCTTGGGACAACGCGCGTTGGTGAAGAAGACCTCGCAGAACTCGGCGGTTCCGTCGGGCTGCACGATGCCTCGGACCTCGACGCCTTCCTGGCGCATGGGCACCAACAAGTACGAGATGCCCTTGTGCTTGGGGGCCTCGGGATCGGTGCGGGTGAGCAAGAAGCAGTAGTCCGCATGGTGACCACCGGTGGTCCACACCTTCTGGCCGTTGATGATCCATTCGTCCCCATCGAGAATCGCCTGGGTCTTCAACGACGCGAGATCCGAGCCCGAGTTCGGTTCGCTGAAGCCCTGACACCAGCGGGTCTTGCCGTTCAGGATGTTGGGGAGGAACTCCTTCTTCTGTTCCTCGGTGCCCCACTGCAGAATCGTCGGCCCGACCAGAGTGTCGCCGAAGAAGTCGGCGCGCAACGGCGCCTTCAGACGCGCGAACTCCTCGGACAACACCACACCCTGCATCGTGGTGAGACCCTTGCCGCCGTACTCCTTGGGCCACGTGGCGCAGATCCAACCACCGGCGAACAATTTCGACGGCCACTCCTCGATGAACTTCTTGCGCTCCTCGCCGACCAGTTCGAAGCCCGGCTCCCCCCAGCCCGTGGGCAGATTGGCCACGAGCCAGTCACGGATCTCTCGGCGGAATTGTTCGGCATCGGCGGGGTAGCTCAGTTCCATGTGGGCAGTCTCTCGCAGATCGGAGCCGTCCCCCAACCCGAACCCTCAACTCCTCTGCGCCACCGTTCACACGGCGTTCACAGACTCCGAACAGTCGGGAAATCCCGGATTCCTACGGTTGGCGTCATGGAATCGTCCGCTCGCCTCGCCGCCCAGGAGGCCGCCGTCCTGAAGGCCCTCGTGGATTGCCGAGGGCGGGTCGTGAGTCGCCGCGAACTGGCCCGGCTCGCCGGAATCGCCGACCTGAACGACCGTCGCTGCGACTCGTTGTTGGTCGCCATCCGCCGGGTGCTGGGCGCCGACGCCATTCGCACGGTCCGTGGCCGAGGGTGGATGATCGTGCCGTTGGCGGTCGATCGGGCCGAAGTGCTGCTGGCCGCCTGATCCGAACGAACCTCACTCGTAGAATTCTCCGATGCCGATGATCGCCGCCTCCGCCGGCACGTACGACCTGGCTCTCGTGCTCGGCAACTTGCTCGTCATCATCGTGGTGGCCCGACTGGCCGCCGAACTGGCCGAGCGCGCGCGCATCCCGGCGGTGTTGGGCGAGATCGTGGCCGGCATCGTCATCGGACCGAGCGTGCTCGGCTGGATCGACCCCATCGCCCACCTCGAGATCGCCGACATGGTGCTGTTGCTCGGCGAGATCGGTGTGATCCTGTTGTTGTTCCAAGTGGGTTTGGAGATGGATCTCGGCGAGATGGCCAAGGTCGGCAAGCCCGCGTTCGTCGTCGCGATCGTCGGCGTCGCGATTCCCTTCGCGGCGGGTTTCGGCGTGGCCGCGGCGTTCGGCGAGGAAGGCAAGGTGGCACTGTTCATCGGCGCCGCCCTCACCGCCACCAGTGTCGGAATCACCGCCCGCGTGCTGGGCGACTTGCGGGCCTTGGCGCTGAAAGAGTCGCGCATCGTGTTGGGCGCGGCGGTGGCCGACGACGTGCTCGGGTTGGTGATCCTCACCGTCGTCGTGAAGGTGGTGACCGAGGGCTCCATCGGCGCCGGTGTCGTTCTCGAAACGATCGGCCTGGCAGTCGGGTTCCTCGTCGTCACCGGACTGTTGGCGATCTTCGTCATCCCCAAGCTGTTCACGCGAATCGATCGGTTGGCCCGGTCGTCGACCACGATCGTGGCGGTGGCGTTCGGATTGACGCTGGCGTTCTCTTTACTGGCGAATCAAGCGAAGTTGGCCTTCATCATCGGAGCCTTCATGGCGGGCCTCGGCGTCGGACGTAGCACGCAACACGAACGCATCGCCGAGGGCCTGAACCCGCTCGGGCACATATTCATTCCGGTGTTCTTCGCCAGCATCGGCATCAACGCCGATCTCGAGGCCATGTTCCAACCGAGCGTGTTGGCGTTGGCCGGTGCTCTCACCGTCGTTGCGGTCGTGGGCAAACTGGTGGCCGGTCTCGGGCTCGGGCGTTCCGGTGGGGACCGGATGCTCGTCGGTATCGGCATGATGCCCCGGGGCGAGGTGGGTCTCATCTTCGCCAGCATCGGATTGTCCAAGGGAGTTCTCGACGACGAGTTGTACGGAGCGTTGCTGCTGATGGTGCTGGTCACCACCATGCTCACCCCACCCCTGATTCGTTGGAAACTCAGTCGTCGCGTGATCGACGACGCCTCCATTCCCGTGGCGCCCTGGACCTCGGTGGAGACGTCACATTTGTTCGACGAGTTGCTCAACACCGACGCCGACGAATGGTGGCGGATCATCGATCGACGTCGCATCGAGGAGCGCGTGCCCGCGGTCGGCGAGGCCATGAGCCGTCATCGAGCCGAACCCGATTTCTCCGATCAGGGCTTGAACGGCCACCTTCATTCCTTGCACGAACTGAAGCGTCATCTCGACGATCCCGCTCTCGATCCGCGCCTCGGCCGCGCCCTCGACCGCATCGGCTTGGTCGAGGTGGTCGCTCTGGCGTGCTTCATCGACTCCATCGTCGACGACGGGCGCGCCGCCATCGAGGTGGCCCGCACGATGATGCCCGATTCCCTCGACGACGTCATGCACATCCTGTCGCTCAGCGAATCGATGAAGGACGCGGTGAAGGGGCCGGACCCCACCGTCCCCGCGGAGTTGCTGTCGGGCGACGAGTACCTCGTGTTGTCCGCCTGGGTTCTGGCCGCGCTCACCGCGCGCGAGCAACACCGCGCCGCCCTCGACGCAGCCGTCTCCGGATTGGTCTGAGCCCGCCGACGCGGATCGCGACGGCGAACACATCGCTCACACTCTCGTAACAATCCACGGACACTCGGGAAACATCACTTTCGTAGGTTCGAGATTGCCCGGTGGGAACCCTTACCCGCCGCCCCGGTCAGCGTGGACAGGGATTGGGCATGTCGAAAACCCCAAACCCCGAACCTCAAGGAGAATCATGCGCAAAAAATTCCTCCGTCTCACGCTCGGGTCATCGATCGCCACGGCTACGGCTCTGGCGATTCCGACGATCGCCAGAGCCGAAGACGCCGATCCCGTCGCTCAAGTACAGGCGACACTCGACAACATCTGGGTCCTCGTGGCCGCGGTGTTGGTCATTTTCATGCAAGCGGGGTTCGCCCTTGTCGAGGCCGGGCTCACTCGGGCCAAGAACGTGGCGAACATCTTCATGAAGAATCTCATGGACTTCTGCGTCGGAGCACTTCTGTTCTTCGCCATCGGATACGCGATTGCGTTCGGTGGCGACATGACGGGACTCGGACGGTTCATCGGTGGCGACGGATGGTTCCTCGCGGGCGATGGGGTCTTCTCGTACGGCACCCTCGACAAGTTCGTGTTCTTCACGTTCCAGGTGGCCTTCGCGGCCACGGCGGCGACCATCGTCTCCGGTGCCATGGCCGAGCGAACGAAGTTCAAGTCCTACGTCATCTACAGCGCCGTCATCTCGGCGATCATCTACCCGATCGTCGTGCGTTGGCAGTGGGGTGGAGGCTGGCTGTTCCAACTCGACACGCCTTTCCACGACTTCGCGGGTAGCGCGCTCGTGCACATGACCGGCGGTATCGCCGCGGTGATGGGGGCATCGGCTCTCGGACCCCGCAAGGGCAAGTACGGCGAGGACGGCAAGCCTCGCGCCATCCCCGGGCACAGCATTCCCTTCGCCATACTCGGATGTTTCATCCTTCTGGTGGGATGGTACGGATTCAATCCGGGCTCGTGGCTGGGCGCGGACCCGGTGGTGGGCACCATCGCCGTCAACACCACGCTGGCCGCCGCGGCCGGAGCCGTCGTCGCGATGATGGTCACCTGGCTGAGGGACGGCAAGCCCGACGTGGCCATGACCGGCAACGGTTTGTTGGCCGGACTCGTCGGTGTCACCGCCGGTTGCTGGGTGGTGAACGGCTTGGGTGCGATCATCATCGGCGCCGTGGCCGGCGTCCTCGTCGTGTACTCGGTCATCTTCTGGGACCGGATGCGTATCGACGATCCGGTGGGAGCGATCAGCGTCCACGGCGTGTGCGGCGCCTTCGGCACCCTGGCGGTCGGGCTTTTTTCGGCCACCGAGGCCGAGGGAATCGTGAAGAAGGGCCTCTTCTACGGCGGCGGAGCAGATCAGCTGGTGAGCCAGCTCATCGGTGTGGTCGCCATCGGAGCCTTCGTTGCGGTGACCACCGGAATTCTCTTCTTCGTGATCAAGAAGACCGTCGGTCTTCGCGTGGATGAGCAAGAAGAAATCGAAGGTCTCGACGTTCACGAACACGGTGTGCCCGGTTACGTCAACGACGACATGGTCCTCCGATAGATCGATCACAGGAAA
>JAURHL010000084.1 GCA_030833305.1 Acidimicrobiales bacterium
AGCGGGCGATGCCGGTGGACTCCGAACCGCCGCAAGCCGCCACCAAAGCGGCGAACGACACCGTCGCTCCGCCGGCGACGAAGAAGCGACGACGCGACAGCGAGCGGGCGAAGTTCAGGCACCGGGTGGCTTCGACGATGGACCCGAGGGCATCGGTCCGGTGGTTAGCGGTGTCGCGCAACGCACGACGCAGTTCGTCACGGTTGAAATCGTTCATGGTCATCTCCGGATCAGGCCTGCGGGGCGAGGGACACGACGTCGGACGTCGTCAGGAACAAATCGATGTCGCTCACGGGCGACTTGCCGGCCAAGGCGGCCATCGCGGCGCAATGACGCGACTCGCCGATGAGGATGGAAGCGACGAGCGCGGCACCCTCGGTCCCCTCGAGAAGGCCGAGGAGATCGGTGTGCGTGACCACCAGGGTGTTCTCGAGCTCGTGGGCCGCCAGAGCCATCGACTCGGTGTTCGCACCGAATCCGGGCTTCAACGACGAGAACAACGCGTCGTTGCGCGCCTGAGGAGCGTCGGTGCCCAGCAGCGCCGACAAGGACTGCGCGTAGGCGTCGTGATGCGCGGCCACGGCCACCAAGCTCGCGACGTGGTCTCCACCGGCCCCCGCGGCCACGGCCTGCTCGTACAAGTCGCGGGCGGTCAACTCGGCGGACTGGGCGAAGGCCAGCAATTCGATGTCGGCCGATGTCGGGCGACGTGGGGGAGTGGTCGCGAACTTGTCACTGTTCTTGGTCACGGGGGTCGTGCTCACGAGTGTCCTTTCAGAACCGGACGCCCGGCTGTCTCTGCCGGTGCGCCCGAACAACTCCACACTCTAGAAGTCGAGGCTCGACAGCTCGGGTATCCAACCGGAGGCGCGGGTCACAGCGTCGGCCCACTTCGCCCGTTGGCGGGCTCGATCGATCTCCGATCGGGGCTCGACGATCGACAGTGGGCGCCACAATCCGGCGATCTCGTCGAGGGAGGCCCAGGTGCCCGTGGCGAGCCCGGCCAGATAGCCGGCACCGAGCGTCGTGGCCTCGCTGATGGGCGAGACCGCCACCGGTCGACCGGTGGCATCGGCGAGGGCCTGCACGAACGTGCGGTTCCGGCTCATACCCCCGTCGACACGAATCTCGGGGACCCGGACGGCGGGGTGGTCGGCTTCGATGGCCTCCAGCAGATCGGCGCCACGATGGGCCACTCCCTCGAGGACCGCGCGCACGACGTGCGCCCGACCCGAACCACGGGTGAGACCCAACAAAGCGCCACGAGCGCCGTAATCCCACGTGGGGGTGCCGAGGCCGAGCAGAGCCGGCACGTACATCACCCCGTCGGTGTCGGAGCACGATGCGGCGACGGTGTCGCTCTCGGCGGCGTCGGCGATGATGCCCAGATCGTCACGCAACCATTCGATGTTCGTGCCGGCGGACAACATGATGGCTTCCGAAGCCCACCACACCTCGGGAGTCGGCGCGTGCTGTCGACTCCACGCCACGATCGGGAACGTGCCGTGCCCGGATCGTTCCGGCGTACCGGGTGCATCGGTTCCGAGCAACACGTTCATCATTCCGCCCGTGCCGAAAGTGCACTTGGCCATGTTCGGACGAACGCACGACTGGCCCATCAACGACGCCTGTTGGTCTCCGGCCAACGCGGCTATCGGGGGAGAACCTTCGAGTGCGGTGGCGTGTCCGATCACGCCCGACGACGCCACGATGGAGGGCAGGATCTCCATCGGAACGCCGAGTGCTTCGCACGCCCGTCGATGCCAACGTGGTCCACCGTCGGCGTTGATTTCGCAGAGTCCGGTGACCGCGGCATTTCCGTGATCGGTGACGTGAAACGAACCCCGCGACAACGTCCAGGCGATCCAGGTGTCGACGGTACCGAAGGCGAGATCGTCGACGATGGCCGCCACCGCCGCATCGTCGCCGACGTGATTCTTCAGCAGCCACGCCACCTTCGTCGCCGACTGGTTCGGAGCCAAACCGAGACCGTGTTCGAGTTTGGCCATGATGCATTCACCGACGGTTCGCAGGTCCTGCCAACCGAGAGCCGGTCCGATGGGCATGCCGGTGCTCCGGCGCCACACGATGGTTGACGCGCGTTGATTGGTGATGCCGACCGACGCCACGGGACCGGCGTCGGCGATGGAGAGTCGAGCGACCTCCAAAACCAACCGCGCCATCTCGAGGGCATCGAACTCCACGAGGCCGGCGAACGGCGTCGACGGAACGAAGGCTCGATGGTGAAGTCCGTTCACCGAACCGTCGGGGCGCACGACGGCGGACCGTAGACCACTCGTCCCGACGTCGATGACCAGTACGGATCCGCTCATGTCAGGAGTCTGTCACGTCAGCGTTGACCGGACGGTCGAGCACCGCGCTTGCGCATGGATGAACCGAGCAGACCCCCGAGAACACCCATGGAGATCATCACGGTGAGGTTGAAGATGACGCCGAACCATCGCACTTCGCCCCCACGAGCGAGTTTGACGACGATGAGGATGGCTTGGGGAACGACGTAGGTGACGGCGGCGGTCACGATTCCGTGCGACAGCGGAGTTCCGCGCTGCTGGTGCCAGGCCGCGACACCCGCACCCAACAAGAAACCGATCGCGGCACCGAGCGACAACAAGACGACGAGAGTGGCCTTGCCGCCTTCGGGCGTCTCGTCACCGGCGAGGATGCGCGCCGCCACCGACAACGGCACGGCGAACACCAGGGCGACCGATGCGCCGGCGCGAATCGCCGCACGGTCCCAACGACTGATCGACATCGAGTCATTCACGGCCACTGCACTCCTTCCCATCCGTCCGGCAACGGAAGCCCCATCTTGCCGGGGTTCAATATGCCCTTCGGATCGAGGGAGTTCTTCAACGCGCGCAACACCGTGAAGCCCGACCCGAGCGCTTCTTCCATGAATCGCGCACGATTGAGTCCGACTCCGTGATGGTGACTGAGGTTTCCTCCGTGGGCCAGAACCGCGCGGGTACCGGCGTCCCACAGGGCGGTGTACGTGGACTCCACCTCGCCGGCCGGGGGGTTCGCCGCGAACGTGAAGTACAGGCACGCCCCGTCGATGTAACTGTGCGACAGGTGACACGTCGCCGTGCGCGCGTGCGGAACCGCCAGCATCGCGGCACGGGTGGCGTCGAAGATCGAGCTCAGTCGTCCCCACGGAGCGGCGATTTCCATGGTGTCCACGACGAAGCCCTTTTTCGTGAGGGCCTGCAGCGCGCTGGTGTCGTTGCGATGGTGCATCCACCGTTCGACCAACTCGACGTCGCGGGGCGCGCACCCGGGCGTCGACAAACATTCCTCGTCGACGATGCTCATCGACGCGTCCACACTGGCACGATCACCCTCGTCGAGGACCAGTAGCACGCACACCGACCCGTCACCGCCTTGTCCACGCTTGCTCTCCGGTGCGTCGTACAGACGCAACACCGCCGGGGTTCCTCCGCGACGAAGAATTCGTCGGCAGGCATCGAGTCCGTCCTCGAACGTGTCGAACCCGAACGCCGCACGACGCTCGCTGGTGGCCACGGGTCGGCAGCGAAGCCAGACGCGCGTGACGACGCCCAGCGTTCCCTCGCTCCCGACGAAGATCTGATTGAGATCCGGTCCGGCGGCGGCACGCGGCGCTCCTCCGGTGCGCACGACGGTGCCGTCGGCCAGCACCACCTCGAGGCCGACGACCATGTCCTCGATCTTTCCGTAGCGCGTCGAGTATTGCCCCGCACCACGGCACGCGACCCAGCCGCCGACGGTGGCGATGTCGAAGCTCTGGGGGAAGTGCCCCACTGTCAGCCCCGCGGGGCGTAGATGATCCTCGAGATCGGGGCCGAACGTTCCGGGAAGCACCTCCACGGTCAGCGAATCGTCGTCGACCTCGGCGACGCCCCGCATCGCCGTGGTGTCGAGCAACACTCCGCCGTGCACGGGCGTGGAAGCACCGCACACACCGCTTCGTCCGCCGGCCGCGGTGACCGGAATGGAGTGGTCGTTGCAATACGCGAGGAGCCGCGAAACCTCCGTGGTGCTCGTCGGTCGGCACAGGATGGCGGCCGCCTTGGGGACCTCGCCGCGAAGGGCCCAGTGCATGGTCAACGGCCACCAGTCACGACTGGCCTCGGCGGTTTCGCGCGCGGAGACGGTGGTGGCGCAGATCGATGCGATCGCGTCGAGGTGATGTTGCTCGACGCGTGGGGTTCGGTGGTCGAAGTGATCAGCGACGTCGCCGGCGGTGACCAGTTCGATGGGGGGAGTGATCTCGGTGGTCATGGATACATCTCGCTCTCGGTGACGAGCGCCGCGGTCGATTCGTGGGCGCAGATTTCGGTGAAGGTCGCGACCTCGGCGTCGATTCGCGCTCGGTCCCATCCGGCCACTGGGGCGACCAGTTCGGCCACCGATCGGGCGGCGGCCAGCGTCTCGTCGCGATCGAACAATAGACATCGCGTGCGTCGCGAGAGGATGTCGTCGAGGGTGGTGGCCATTTCGTGCGTCACGGCATGGAGGGCCTCCGCGCGCACGTAGGGGAGTCCGGGCACGAGTGGATCTGCGAGATCGGGTCGCTTGGCGATCAGGTCATGGATCGCTCGAGCGCCGGTGCCGTGCCGCGATTCGAGGTGGGCCTCGAGGGTTCCATCGGAACGGGGACGCATCGCGCCCCGCAACTTCAATCGCTTCGTGCGGCAACGACCGACGTTCGCGCCGGCGAGCAGCTCGACCGCGGCATCGACCGTGTCCTCGGCCATTTCGCGATACGTCGTGAGTTTTCCGCCGGTGACGGTGATGATGCCCGACTCCCCGCGGTGGACCAGGTGTCGACGCGACAAGTCGGCGGTGCGGGCGGCTTTTCCGCCTTGTCCCGTTCCGTCGGCCGCGTTGACCTGCTTCACCAACGGACGTAATCCGGCCCACACTCCGATGACGTCCTGGGCGGTGATACCGGTGGTGACGCTGGCGTTCAGGGCCCTCACCACGTAGTCGATGTCGTCCTTGGTGCACTGTGGATCGTCGACGGGTCCGCGGTAGTCGGTGTCTGTGGTTCCGACGTACGTGTGCGTGAAGGTTCCATCGGGACGGGGACCCCACGGCACGACGAACAGACTGCGTTTGTCCTTGGGCACGGGGATCACGACGGCGATGTCGTTGCGGACCTTGTCCCACGGAACGGTGACGTGCACGCCCTTGGCCGGACGAATGGTGTCGGGGTCCACGCCGGTCTCGAGCGTTCGGATCTCGTCGGTCCAGACGCCGGCGGCGTTGACGACGACGCGTGCCCCGACGTCGAAGCGCTCACCGTCGCACAGCACGGACACCCCGTTCGCGCGTCCCGATTCGTCGCGGGTGATCGCCGTGACGGCGCATCGATTGACGATGGTCGCTCCATGATCGGCCGCGGTGAGCGCGACGGACAGACAGAGCCGAGCGTCGTCGGCTTGGGCGTCGTAGTAGATGTACGCCGACGCCAGGCGTTGCTCGGGCATGGTGGGCATGTGCGCGAGCGCCTTCTTCTTGCGCAAGCGTCGATGCACACGTCCGATGCGCGCCCCTCCCGTGAGGTCGTACATCCACAGTGCCGACCCGAGGGCACGGGCGATCTTGCGCGACACGAGTCCGTCCTTGGTGAGGATCGGAAGCATGAACGGCAACATCGACACGAGGTGCGGTGCGTTGCGACGGAGCCGTTGACGCTCGTACAGCGCCTCGTAGACGAGTCGAACCTCGCCTTGTTGCAGATAGCGCAATCCGCCGTGCACCAGCTTGGAGCTCTTGGACGACGTTCCGGATGCGAAGTCGTTCTGGTCGACGATTGCGGTTCGCAACCCCCGCGACGCCGCGTCGAGGGCCACCCCGACCCCGGTGATTCCGCCACCGACGACGACCACGTCGAAGTTTCCCTCTTTCAATCGGGCGACCTGGCTCGCACGCACGATCGGATCGGGGCGAGCCATGCCCGCGACAGTACCCCTGACCGGCCCGTCGGGGAGAGGGGGCGGTGCTGAGACGGATATCACGCCGTGTTAGTTCGCACTCTTTGCAGATTGACAATCGGTGCGTCTAAATTTCTTCACGTGAAGTCACCGGCCGAACTCACCGAGACATTCCGAGCCAACGGGCTCAAGGTCACCCCGCAGCGTCAGCTGCTATTTGGCTTGATGCACGGCAACACGGTGCACCCCACGGCCGAGGCCTTGTTCGCCGAGGCGAGCGCCCGGATGCCCGGCATCTCGTTGCGCACGGTGTACCAGACCCTCACCGACCTGGCGTCCATGGGTGAACTGCGACTGATCGACGTGGGTACCGGTGCCACACGATTCGATCCCAACACCGACGATCATCACCACGTCGTCTGTTCGTCGTGCGGCGAGGTCCGTGACGTGTACGTCGCGGGCTCGGACCGGTTGAAGGTCGACGGACTCGATGGCTTCCGGATCGAGGAAGCGTCCATTTTGTTCAGCGGTACGTGCGTCACGTGTGCGTCCGACACGGTTTCTCGAGCCTCGGCTCGGGGATAAGCAAAGAAAACCCACCAACCCGAAAGTGAGAATGTCATGAGCCTCCACGGCACCAAGACACATGAAAACCTGAAGGAGGCGTTCGCCGGCGAGAGCCAGGCCAACCGCCGCTACCTCTGGTTCGCCCAGAAAGCCGATGTCGAGGGTTACCCCGACGCCGCCGCGCTGTTCCGTTCGGTCGCCGAAGGCGAGACCGGTCACGCCCACGGCCACCTCGAGTACTTGGCCGAAGTCGGTGACCCCGCGTCGGGCGAGCCCATCGGCGACACCGAGGCCAACTTCAAGGCGTCGATCGCCGGCGAGACCTACGAGTACACCCAGATGTACCCGGGCTTCGCCAAGACCGCCCGCGAGGAGGGCTTCGCCGAGATCGCCGACTGGTTCGAAACTCTGGCTCGCGCCGAGAAGAGCCACGCCGGCCGCTTTCAGCAGGGTCTCGAGGCTCTCTGATCCTCGACGCTGCGTGAGTTTCGGAGCTGAGAGGTCCGATTGATTCGGCCTCGAGGCTCTGTGAGTTTCGGGCTCGATGGCCCGCAATGATGACGATGGGTGGTCGCCTCGGGTGAGGCGGCCACCCGCGTCGACAGCAAGGAACCCCCGATGACCATCACCTACGACCCCAAGCATCCGAAGTATCTCGACGAGAAGGACGTGCGCGACGAACTGACGCGCGTGTACGACCTCTGTCACGGATGCCGTCTGTGCTTCAAGTTCTGCACGTCGTTCCCCACGTTGTTCGACTTCATCGACCAGCACGACGACCAGGACGCGGGCAAGCTGACGGTCGCTCAACAGGACCAGGTCATCGACGAGTGCTTCCAGTGCAAGTTGTGTTACATCAACTGCCCGTACATTCCGGGCCAGAGCGAGTGGGAACTCGACTTCCCGCGACTCATGTTGCGCGCCGACGCGATGCGTCACGCCAACGATCAGGTCTCCCTGCGCGACCGCGTCACGACCAACGTGATGGGTCGCACCGATCTTCTCGGCAAGGTGGCCACCAAGACCGCGCCGGTCATGAACAAGATGATGGGGGCCAAGCCCGGATCGTTCGTCCGCAAGGCCATCGAGGTGACCACCGGCGTGTCCGGCGAACGCGTGCTGCCTCCGTTCGCCAAGCAACGCTTCACGACCTGGTTCAAGCGTCGACCCAAGTTGCGCATCGGCAAGCGCCAGGGTCGCGTCGCCGTGTTCCCGACCTGCCTCGTCGAGTACCAGGCGCCCGGGATCGGACAGGATCTCGTGAAGGTGTACGAGCGCAACGGTGTCGAGTGCACCCTGGCCGACACCACCCAGTGTTGCGGTGCGCCCTTCCTGCACAGTGGCGACATCGAGAGCTTCACCAAGATCGCCGAGAAGA
>JAURHL010000085.1 GCA_030833305.1 Acidimicrobiales bacterium
ACCATGATGGAGCTGTACCAAGCGTTCGGCGATTACAGCGAGGTCATGGCCATCGCCGAGGAGCTCATCGTGCAGGCGGCCCGCGACGCCATCGGCACCACCGTCGTCGACATCCCCGACACCGAGGGCCAGCTGCACACGGTGGACCTCGCCGAGCCGTGGCGCCGTGCGCGCATGATCGACCTCGTCGAGGAGAAGACCGGCGTGGCCGTGCACCCCTCGCATCCGGTCGAGCGGTTGCAGAAGGTGGCCGACGACCACGGAGTTCGCTACGACAAACGTTGGGGTCCCGGCAAGTTGATCGAGGAGATCTTCGAAGCCACCGCCGAGTCCTCGTTGGTCCGACCCACATTCGTCACCGGCCACCCGGTCGAGATCTCGCCCCTCGCGCGCACCGATCGCAACGATCCCTTCCTCACCGAGCGCTTCGAGTTGTTCGTGGGCGCGCGTGAACTGGCCAACGGCTACTCCGAATTGAACGACCCCGTGGAACAGCGGGCCCGCTTCGAGGAGGAGCAGGCCGCCAAGGAGGCCGGCGATGCCGAACGCGGCACGGTCGACGAGGACTACCTGCGCGCGCTCGAGTTCGGCCTGCCCCCCACCGGTGGACTCGGCATCGGCATGGACCGCGTGGCCATGCTGTTGGCCGGCGTGCACAGCATCAAAGAAGTCATCCTCTTCCCCACTCTCCGACCCGAAGTCTTCTGAGTCGTCCACGAAGGAGCCACACATGCCCGCAGCCTGGGGCCACGCCCTCGTCACCCGCATCTCCGACGGCACCGTTCTCGACGCGTGGTTCCACGCGCTCGGTTGGGGCGAAGTCGCGGCGCCGACCGAGCGCACCACGGAACCACAACACCACGCCTTGCGTGGCGTGACCGTCACCGCCGAGAGCATCGTGACCGACACCGACGCCGCGCCCGCCGACGCCGTCGACGTGTACTTGCGTCTGCATCTTCTCTCGCATCGCCTCGCCAAGCCCCGCACACTGAACCTCGATGGCGCGTTCGGACTGCTCGCCAACGTGGCCTGGACCAACCTCGGGCCGATCGCGGTCGACCTGGTGGAAGGCGTGCGTTGGGAAGAGCGTCGAAGTGGTCGCATCCTCACCGTGCACGGCGTCGACAAGTTCCCGCGCATGACCGACTACGTGGTGCCCAGCGGTGTGCGGATCGCCGATGCCGATCGCGTGCGTCTGGGCGCCCACCTTTCCCCCGGCACCACGGTCATGCACGAGGGTTTCTGCAATTTCAACGCCGGCACGCTCGGTGCGTCCATGGTGGAAGGTCGCATCTCGGCCGGCGTCGTGGTGGGCGATGGCAGCGACATCGGAGGTGGCGCGTCGATCATGGGCACATTGTCGGGTGGCGGCAAGGAGGTTATTCGTGTTGGCAAGCGATGTCTGCTCGGGGCCAACAGCGGTCTTGGCATCAGCCTGGGCGACGAGTGCATCGTCGAGGCCGGCCTGTACGTCACCGGGGGCACCTTGGTGAAACTTCCCGACGGCAACACGGTGAAGGGGCGCGAACTTTCTGGCGCGAGCGGATTGCTGTTCCGTCGCAACAGTGTCACCGGCGCCGTCGAAGCGGTGCAGCGTTCGGGTAGTTGGGGTGGCCTCAACGCCGCTCTCCACAAGAACTGAATCGGTAGGTTCTCCCCCATGGTCGCTCTGCCCACCGGTTTCACGTCGTTCGTCACGAACATCGGCATCAAGGATTCGTCCGACGACTTCACGGTGGTGGCCGCCGACGACGTGGTGTCCGCGGCTGGAGTGTTCACCCAGAGTCGTTTCGCCGGACCCAGCGTGGTGGTGTCGCGCAAGCACCTGGTCGACCGCCGGGCCCGCGCCGTGGTGGTCATCTCCAAGAACGCCAACGTGGCCACCGGCGAACAGGGCATGAGCAACGCATTGGAGGTCGTCAAGGGTGTCGCCGCGCGACTGGGCTGCGATCCGCACGACGTGTTGATCGCCTCCACCGGCGTGATCGGCCGGCAATACCCCATCGACCGCGTGCGGGCGGGCCTGAGCGCGTTGCCGTTCCCGTTGCCCGATCACGACGCCGCTGCCGTGGCCCGCGGAATCATGACCACCGACACCGTGCCCAAGATCGCCGAGGCCACCATCGCGGGCGGCTCCGCGCGGGTGGTGGAGTGGCCAAAGGCGTTGGCATGATCGAGCCGAACATGGCCACGCTCATCACGTTGCTATTCACCGACGCGCGCGTCGACGGCACCACGTTGGGTGCCATCTGGCGCCGCGTGATCGACCGCACCTTCAACTGCGTGTCCGTCGACACCGACACCTCCACCAGCGACACCACGGTCTGTCTCGCCAGCGGTGCAGCAGGAGCGGTCGATTCGGCGGCGTTCGAGCAGGCCCTCTACGAGGTGATGTTGTCGCTCACCAAACAAATCGCTCGCGACGGCGAGGGCGCCGAGAAGTTGATTGAGGTGTGCGTGGACTCCGCGCGCGACGCCGAGCAGGCCAAGACCGTGGCCAAGGCCATCGTGAACTCGCCGCTCGTGAAGACCGCGGTGCACGGCGCCGACCCGAATTGGGGTCGCGTGGCCATGGCCGTGGGCAAGTGCAGTCAGTACGACGACATCGACCAGGAACGCGTCGTCATTCGTTTCGGCGACCAAGAGGTGTACCCCGTGGCCGTCGACGAAGCCGGGCTCGCCCGGCTGAGTTCGTACATGAAGGGCGCCGACGTGCGCATTCACGTGTCGCTGAACACCGGCTCGACCGCTTGCACCGTCTGGGGTTGCGACCTCACCGATGGTTACGTGCGCATCAACGCCGACTACACCACCTGACGCGAGTCGACCTAACACTCGTTCAGTCGACCTGCATCTCTCGAACCTGATCGGCGACTTTCGACAGCAACATCGCGACACCACCGGCCAACAGGGTCAGGCTGGTCGCCGATGCGACCACCAATAGACCGTCTGCGAACCGTCCGGGTTGAGAGAAACTCGTCTGAACCGTCGCCGCACGAAACCCTTCCAACAGCGAGCGGGCCGGGGATAGTCCGGTTCGCGCCTGGAGCAATACACCGACACAGAACATCACCTCGACCAGATTGAGGACTCGCAACAACAACCCGCGAGGAATGCTCTTGAAGTCTGTTGGTCGAAGGATTATCCGGATCTCGAACAGAGCGATGTCCACCATTCGATACATGCAGATCGCGAAGATCGGACCTACCACGCCCCAGCCGACACGACGAAAATCACCGTCGACGGCCAACAGCGTGAACCCAGCGATCCACAAAGTGAGCCACGACATCACGTATCGCTCCGCGTTGTCGAACTGACCATCTGAACGAGTTGTTCGACTAGCGAACCGATACAACGAAACCCGACTCCACGACTGACAGGCCGTCAGTACCAAGCGGACCGTCTTGCTGCGTTCGACTCGTTCCACCGACGTCAATCCCGAGATTTTCAGCGCGACTTCTCTCATGTCGACCACCAGGTCAGGGGGGAGCACGTCGGGTAACTGGGGTCCGCGTGGATTTGCCTCGTCGGACACGCACCGGGGAATCAGGTGGAAGTGGACGTGGCTGGGAGAGCCCTCGTTCCACAGAGAGACGTAGACCTTCTCGACACCCACCAGTGACTCCATGAACCGTGTGGCGATGCTGAGAACTCGACCGAGGTCCTCTCTCTCCGCTCCATCGAGATCGGACAGACTCTCGCGGTGCGCACGACTCTGCACCACGAGTCCGGGGCGCTCATGGTCGATCCGCGCGTTGATCGTCCAATGCGAACCCAAGGGGAAGACGGCACCTCTTTTGCCGAGGTCGTCCACTATCGAACAACAGGTACAACTCGATTTCCCCTCCACCCGACGAGAGTATCCCATCGCACGGCAGAACCGTGCCGTCGATCACTTGGGTGGCATGCGGATGCCGCCATCCACGCGGATGGTCTCGGCGTTCATGTAGCTGTTGGTGACGCACTCGACCACCATCGAGGCCAGTTCGGTTCCGTAGCCCAGACGGTTGGGGAACAACACACCGGTCTGCAACTTCTCCTTGAACTGCTCACTGCCCTCACCCTCGCCGTAAATCGGCGTGTTGATCAGGCCCGGGGCCACCGTGTTCACGCGGATGCCCACGGCAGCCAGATCACGCGCCACCGGCAAGGTCATGCCCACGACGCCGCCCTTCGACGACGAGTACGCGGCCTGTCCGATCTGTCCGTCGAAAGCGGCCACCGAGGCGATGTTCACGATCGCGCCGCGCTCACCGTCGTTCAGCGGCTCGGTGGTGCTCATGGCCGTGGCGGCCAAGCGAATGCAGTCGAAGGTGCCCACCAAGTTGATGGCGATGACCTTCTTGTAGGCGTCCAAGTTCGCGGCCGACTCGTACTGGCCGTCCTTGCCGATCGTGCGCTGTGCCCAGCCGATGCCGGCCGAGTTCACCAGTGCACGGAGCGGCCCCATCGACTTCGCCATCTCGACGGCCGAGATGATGTCGTCGGTCTTGGTGACGTCCACCTTGCAGAACGCTCCGCCGATCTCCTTGGCGACGGCCTCACCCTTGTCGGCCTGCAGGTCGGCGACGACCACCTTGGCGCCCTTGGCGGCCAAAAGACGTGCGGTGGCGGCTCCGATTCCCGATGCCCCACCAGTGACGATTGCGCTTGCTCCGTTGATGTCCATGCCCTCAGGCTAGACAGCACCCTCGACGATTGCCCCATCCGAAGCCGGACCAAAGGGCTTACTTGCCCGGCACCGAACCGAGACCGTTGCGAGTGTCGCTCACGCGCACCGGCGTCATGCCCGTGAAGCCCCGCGCCGAACCGAACCAACCGTTCACGTCGACGATCACGTCGGCCTCCCCATACACCAGGATGCACACGGTCCCGCTTGCCGACACACGGGCGATGGCGGCGTTGGGCACCGTCTGGCCGGTCGTGAAGTTCAAGGTAGAGGCGTCGGGGGCGGTGCCGCACGGATACACGGTCACGTAACCGCCGTACGCGTTCGCTCGCGTTCCGGTGGCGGTGACGTTGATGGAGACCGCGTCCACACCGGCGGCTGGCACGCCCGCAACATTGAGCACCGGCACCTGGAGCGGTGTCCCGCCACCGTTCAAGGCTCCCACCCGCGCGCGAACCACACCCATACCGCTGCGTGTGTCGGCGATGCGTTGCGGTGTGACCTTGGTGAAGCTTCCGCCACTCGAGAACCAGCCGTTCACGTCGGCGATCAGGTCGGTTCGTCCACGAACGTGGAAGCAGACGTCACCACTGGCCGACATCGGAACGATCACCGCATTGGGCACGCTGACGTTGTTGTCGAAGTTCAGACTGGACACGTTCGGCAGCGGAACATCGCACGGGTAGACGGTCACGTATCCGCCGTACTTGTCCACCGACGTTCCGGTGGCGGTGAGGTTCAGCGAGACAGCACTTACGCCCGAGGTGGGGATTCCGTTCACACCACCGAAACGCACCGTCAAAGGCGCAGCCGAGCCATCCAGCGCACCCACTTTCGACTGTGGTGCACCGACGCCATGCCGCGTGTCGAGCAACCTATACGGCGTCATCGGTGTGAAGCCAGCCGACGTCGTCAGCCACGAGTTCACATCCACGATCACGTGCGCGGCCGCGTTCGACGAAACACAAATCAGGCCCGTGCCGTCGACTTGCGACACCACGGCGTTGGCGACAACCTGCCCCGCGCGGAAGTTCAGACTCGATGCCTCCGGCTTCGTCGAGCCGCACGGCCAAACGGTCAGGTATCCCTCGCCCGCCGGATCGACAACGGTGAAGTTCATGCTGACGCCGGTGACACCGGACGTCGGAGCGCCGGTCGTTTCCAATATCGGGATGCGCAGATCGACGCCCGGCGACACCTTCACCACCCACTGCGGTGAGCCCGGCCGACCACCCGCCAACTCGATCGCCCGATCGCGCAACCACAGCGCGAACTCGGCCTGTCCGGTGTTGTTCAGGTGAACGTCGTCGGTGAACCATCGATCTTTCGATCCGCCCCAACTGGCCCCGTCCCAATCCAGCACTCGCAACTGCGACCAGCGCGTGGCCGCGGCACGAATGGCGCGGTTGCCCGCGGCGTAGGTGGAGGCCCCATTCGACTGACGTCGTTCCGACATGGTGACCCACCCGACCACACGAACGCCCTTGGCCACCAACGCCTGCATCACCTGATCGATCTCGGATCCCAGATTCGCCTGACTGTCGTTGTAGCCCAGCTCCACGATGGCCACGTCGGGGGTGCCCGTCAGATTGCGGGCCACGGTCAAGCCATCCGCCGTGGCCGGCGAACACGAGCCGACGGTACACCGATTGGACTCGGTGTTGTAGGTCTCCGACGCGAACACCGAGTTCAACAAGGTGGGCAATTCTCCCGCTCCGGCGGAGGTCGCGATGGACGCGCCGACCGAATCGGAGATGAAGACGAAATCGTTGCTGGTGGCGAAGTCACGATTGACCAATCGCACTGTCACGGACTCCGACGGAAGGTCGTAAGCACTGCGCAACCATGCGGTGGTCTTGGTGATCGACTGTGTCCCGTTGTACAAGCGCAGGCGAACGGCCCACGCCGGCGTGCTTCCGTAGATGCCTTTGCTCACCAGGGTGGGATCGGCCTCGACCTCGATGCGCGTGATACGCGCGAGACCCGCACGAGACGCCAATCCTGCCATGTCGAGAACGCGGGTCCATCGCACGAACGGGTTGAAGTCGGTCTGATCACCGGGGTCGTCCACCGCGGGGAAGTTCACGCCGGCGGTGCGAGCGCCGTTCGACGACGAGAACTCGGTGGACACCGGAACGGTCGGCGCCGTCGGTCGCACGCGAATCTCTCCGGCTCCCAATGGAGCGGTGTCGGCGATCGCACGATCGGTGTTGGCGTGTTCCTTGTTGGTCGCCGCCGCGCCGGCCGACGGTCGGCTGGCCGCGCCGCCGTACACCTGACACGAATCGGTGTCGCACGTCTTCGCGTAGGGCGAATAACGGTTCTGAGCCAGCGCGTACGAGCGAGCCGCCACCGACTGGGCACGCAGTGCATTGATCCCCAAGCCGTAGCCCCAATCACCCCAGAGCGCCGGTGATTCTCGCGGCACGACTCCACGCAGGTACTGCTCGACCGGCACATCGTTCACCAACCGGACGGTCCCCTCGACGTTGAACGTCGCGAAGAAGTTGCCGCGGTAATGGGTGACGGCACCCGAGGAATTGCACAGACCGAGGGTGTTCGCCGCGAGGGTGTTGGGGTCATCGCCGCCCGGTACGGAGAATCCGAGGATCTGACTGTTGCGCGTACCGCTCGCCCGGCCAAGGTATTGCCACCATGCCAACGCGTCGCTCGATGAGGGACAGGCCTGCAAAGGAAATCCCCACACGTCGAAGGCTTCGCTACCACTCACCTTGCGCGCCACGATCGAGGCGTACGAACCGGCTTGCACGACTCCGTTCAACGACCATTGCGCGTTGCCACCGGCGGCGATCACCGAAACCTGCGATGCCCCGTCGTAACTCAACATGCGCACCGTGATCCGCTGACCCACCGCAGTCGTGCCCATCACCGTGCCGCCGTAGTAGTGATCGAGAATCCACCGGTAGTCGCGCGGAATGCCGTCAGGGCGACCGATCGCCCAGCCGAGTGCGCCGTATTGCGACAACCCACGACCGTGTCCGCTGCCCTGACCGTTCACCACGATGGCCACCGCCTCGTTGGGGTCGCCCGGGGCCGCCTCGGCCGGACGGGCCGGGACACCGAGGGACATGCTCGAGGCGAGCAGGAGCCCCACGAGG
>JAURHL010000086.1 GCA_030833305.1 Acidimicrobiales bacterium
ACCCGGCGCACAGCGTCGTGGCGTCGGGTCCGAGTTCGAGCAGCAGGTCGCACAGCGCGTGTCGTTCCGATCGGGCGGGATTGTTCATGGTCACGACTCGTTTCGCGTCACGTGGCGTCGGGGGGCCAGAAGCCGATGCCGCCATCTTGCACCAGGAAACCGGTGTGGGTGCGGTCGAGGTGACGACTGCGCCACGTCAGCATGCGTTGGGCCATGTTCAACGTGCGCGCGGGATCGTCGACGGTCGTGCGCCAGGTCGGGTCGGCCCCGATGTCGAAACAGAGATGACTACCGTCGCCGAATTGCACGTAGGCCGTGTCGAGGGTGCGATGAACGGCGAGGTTGCACTCGTCGAGGCGTCGGTCCCACGGCCACGGATTCGCGTCGAAGGGGATGAGCGCGTAGCGCCAATCGAATTCCCACGAAGCACCGTCGCGCCACTGCGGTGGTTCGACTCCGTCGAGGAAGGGAGTGAGCGGGAGACCGTCGCATTGTCTGGGCACGTCCTGGCCCCACGATTCGGCCAACGTGGGCAACACGTCGATGCTCTCGGTGAAACGGTCGACCACGGTGCCGTGAGCGGCGCTGCGTCGGGGGTCGCGCCAGATGAGGGGGATGTGGTGGCTCTCCTCGAACCAGGCCACCTTCTGCACGAGACCATGATCGCCCAACTGTTCACCGTGGTCGGTGGTGAGGACGATGATGGTGTCGTCCCAGGCCCCCGACTCTCGCAATGCCCGCCACAGGCGTCCCATCTCGGCGTCCACGGCGGCGATCATGCCGAAGTACTGCGCCCGCAGATGACGAACGCTGGCCTCGTCGGCGGGTGCGGCGACGCCGTCGACGGTGAGCAGAAGGTCGTGGAACGGATGACGAGTGTCGGCCGGCGCGATGGGTGACCCGACGTCGGCGGGGTCGTACATCGTGGCGTACTCGCCGGGTGCCGAGTACGGGGGGTGTGGGCGCAGGTAGCTGGCGTGGACGAACCATGGCTCGTCGGAATCGCGACGCCGCAACCAGTCGATGATGCGGTCGGTGGTGAAGGTGGACACGCTGACCTCGACCGGACGTTCGTGTTCCGTGGCCAACAAATTCAGGTGACCGCCCGAGACGTCGTATCCCCGTGAAGCGAGGAAGTCCACCCACGGTCGATGCGGTCCACTCATGTCGAGTTCCCATTCGAAGCCCGGCAACAACCCCTCGTACGAGGAGAGTCGCGGATCGTCGGGACCGACCGCGACGCGAGGATCGATGGATTGATCGGTGTAACCGAACAAGGTGGGTCGGTATCCGGCCCGCCGGGCCAGTAACGCGACGTTGTCGAAGCGTCGATCGAGGGGTGTGCCGTTGGCGACCACCCGGTGATTCATTTGGTACATGCCGGTGTACAGGCCGGCGCGACCGGGGCTGCACGGAGTCGACTGCGTGTAATGACGATCGAAACGAACGCCGTGGCGGGCCAGTTCGTCGAGGTGCGGGGTGCGCACCACCGGATGTCCCGCCGCCGACAGCGCATCGGCACGGAATTGATCGAGGGTGACGAGAAGAACGTTGGGCCGACTCAGTCGCACGAAGACAGCCTGCCATGTTCGCCGTCCGTCAGGCGGATAGACGAATAGTGGACGGCTGTTTTCTCCGTCATACCCCAGCGGTACGGTGAATCTCGTGAGCCCTTCGTCCTTCGGTCGCCGCCGTTTGCTCTCCGCGTTTCTCGTCGTCCTCGCTCTGGCACCGGCACTGTGTCTCGTCGCCACTCCTCCTGTTCAGGCAGTTTCCTCATCCAGTTACATCGTCACCATGCGCAACGCGAAGGACGCCCAACTCTTCCGTCAGCGGATGAACTCCTCGGGAACCGTTGTGACCGAGGTGTTGGATTCGGTGTTCAACGGGGTCATCGCGAACCTCACTGCCACGCAAGTGACGGCCTTACGTCGTGATCCGCGGGTGGTGCGCATCGAGGCGAACCAGGTGGTCCAGGCGTCCGAGATTCCTCCGTCATGGGGTCTCGATCGTGTCGATCAGCGGACGCTTCCACTCGACTCGTCTTTCGTCGTCGATCCGCGGTGGGGGCAAGGGGTCACGGCGTACATCGTCGACACTGGAATCAATCTTGGTCACTCGGACTTCGTGGGTCGACTTCTTGCGGGCCACGATGTTGTCACCCCTGGTGGCTCCGGCGAGGATTGCAACGGACACGGTACTCACGTGGCCGGAACGGTGGCCGGTGCCACCCACGGATTCGCTCGGGCGGCACGACTGGTGCCCGTTCGGGTGCTCGATTGTTTCGGTGAGGGCACCACCGCCGGCGTCATCTCGGGAATCGATTGGGTCATCGAGCATCACCAGTCCGGTGTCCCAGCGGTGCTGAACATGAGTCTCGGTGGTTCGTTTTCGCCGTCGTTGAACGCCGCGGTCGATCGAGCGGTCGCCGATGGCATCACTGTGGTGGTGGCGGCGGGCAACGAGAATTCCGATGCGTGTCGACGTTCGCCGGCCTCTGCTTCCTCGGCCCTCACCGTGGGCTCCACGACCAGCGCCGATCAGCGATCGTCGTTCTCGAATTTCGGGGCCTGTCTCGATCTGTTCGCCCCCGGCTCCTCGATCACCAGTGCGTGGGTGGGCGGAGCGACCTCCACGAACACGATCTCGGGAACCTCCATGGCGTCCCCGCACGTGGCCGGTGCGGTCGCCGCGTATTTGAGCGTGTGGCCAGCATCCTCGCCCACCGAAGTGACCAACGGCCTCGTCGGTGCATCCACGCGAGGAGTCGTGACCAACGCGGGCCCGGCGTCACCCAACGGATTGCTGTACGTGGATTCCGCGTGGGTGCCGGGTTCATCACCGAGTCCGCCGACGAATCCCGGGCCTCTCCCCACCGCACCGCCCACCGCCCCGCCCACCACGGCACCGGTGGTCACGCCCCCGCCGCCCACGCCTCCCACCATCCCCATCACACGACCCACGGCGCCTCCCACCACCCGACCACAACCCACCACCACCATTCGGCTCCCGAGCCGACCCGCGACGCCGAACATCGACAGAGTGGTCGCCGGCGATCGCGAAGTCACCGTGTCCGCATCGCTCTACAGTTTCAGTGGGCTCAATGACACGACCATCACGTTCACGTCGTCACCGAGTGGTCGCTCGTGCACGGTGTCGGTCTCCGGTTCGAGGAACAACTCCTGTGTCGTGACGGGTCTCACCAATGGCACCCAGTACACGTTCACGGCCTACGCCGAGAACGCCGGTGGTCGATCGAGCACGTCGAGCTGGTCCGACCCTGTCACTCCCTTCGACTCCAATCGCACCCCTGCCACGCCGTCGAATCCGGCAGCAACTCCCGACCGATTCTCTCGAACGACCGTGCGTCTCACCTGGTCCCCGCCGCGCGACAACGGAGCAATGATCGCCGAGTACCGCGTCGAATACCGCCGCAACAACTCGTACGGTGGAAGCCAGAGTCGCATCGCCACGAACTCGTACGACCTTCGCTATCAGTCGCGCGGGAACCTGATCACGTTCCGTGTGCGGGCCTGCAATACCCGGGGCTCGTGTAGTTCGTGGAGCGAGTGGTCGAATGTCGCCGTGGTGGGCTGAGCGTCAGCCGCGAAGTACGTACTCGTAACGGCCGTCGTGGTCGAGACGATCCATCTCGCCGGCCAGACGCAGGTGCTCCAGATGGGCGAACGTCTCGCTGTCGGCCATGCCGCCCTGGGCCCGCGGCGAGAACAGATGCGTCGACATGTCCATGACCGTCATCGGTCGTCCTTCGGCGATGGCGGCATCGCGCAACTTCTGCAGTCGACCGACGTGATGTTCCTTGATGTCGAGAGCGCGACCGGCCAGATCGGTGAACACGTCACCGTGGGCCGGTAGTGCCTTGGTCACCTGGGGACCGAAGGCCGCCACCTTGTCGAGCGATTGGAAGAACAGTTTCAGCGGATCGTGAGCGCGCATCAAACCGCTGATGTGCGGGGTGATGGTGGGCAGAACGTGATCACCGCACAACATCAGGCCGTGTTCCGGATCGAACAGACACAAATGGTCGGCGGTGTGTCCGGGGGTGTGGACCGCCACCCAGTCCCGACGGGCGAAACGGAAGGTCTGGGCGTCCTTCAACCGCACCGTGGGTTGGGGCAGGCGCAACATGCGCGGAATGCGTCGGGCCACGGCCATGCGCGCGCGTCGTCGCCACGGCACGTCCATCGGCGGACCGCCCCACGGGGTGGGATCCCACGGTCGTCGGACCACGGGACGTGACGCCAACTCGGTCACGGCCACCGGATCGTCGAGGTCGACGTCGTCGGGTTCGCTCGGATCCCAGAAGACGCGGAATCGCTCGTGAGAAACGATGTCGCAACCGGTGTCGGCGCGCAACCAGTAGGCGCCACCGAAATGATCGGGGTGACTGTGGGTGACGATCACCGTGTGGACGTTCTTCAGCGGTACGCCCACTTGGTGCAGCCGCTGCTTCACCATGGCGTAGCTGTTCTTGTCGGGCAGGCCCGGATCGACCACCGCGACACCGCGTTCGTCCTCCAACACGTACATGTTCACGTGACCGAGGCCGGGAATCGAGATGGGCAATTGGGTGCGCAACACGCCCGGAGCGATCTCGAGGATCTGGTCGCTGGCCGGCATCTGCTCCTGCTTCGGAGGGCGGGGCGCGGTGTCGGTCACGAGACGAGGGTAGTTGTGACGAGCCGACGCTTCCTACCCGAGCGGGAACGGTTCAGGGGGCAGTGCTCGGGACGACGGAATCGGAGCCCACGAAGACCCGCTGACGATAGAAGCGCAATTCGGCGATGCTCTCGTGGACGTCACCGAGGGCTCGATGATTCCCGGCCTTGAACGGACGCTTGGTGTCGGCGCCGGGATACCAGCGCTTCACCAACTCCTTGATGGTGCTGACGTCGACACTGCGGTAATGCAAGTGGTTCTCGATGTCGGGAAGGTAGCGGGCCAGGAACCGACGGTCGGTCCCGATGGAGTTGCCACACAACGGCACCGTGCGGGCCTCGGGGACGTGGCTCTTGATGAAGGCCAACGTGCGCTCGCCGGCTTCCGCGAGACCGATGGTCGATTCCTTGATCGCGACCAAGAGACCCGACTTGGTGTGCATGTCGACCACGAACGGGTCCATCGCCGCCAACACCTCGTCGGGTTGGTGGATGACGATGTCGGGACCTTCCGCGACGACGTTGAGTTCGTCGTCGGTGATGATGGTGGCGATCTCGACGATGACGTCACGGTTGGGATCGAGCCCCGTCATCTCCAGATCCATCCACACGAGCACGGCTCAGACCCTACGCCATCGGTGTGACAGGACGTGATTTCATGAATCGGATGGGCGCGCGGTGATGATCTAGGGTCGCGTCATGTCCGGCGACGAGACGTCATCCAACCCATCGTCGCTGAACGTTTCGGTGCCGGTCGTTCGCCTCGACCCCGATCTCGAACTGCCGGTGTACGCCCATCCCGGCGATGCCGGCCTCGACCTGCTCGCTCGGCACGATGCGGTCGTCCCCGCGGCGGGTGGTCGGGTGTTGGTGCCGACGGGGATCGCCTTGGCTTTGCCGCGTGGTTTCGCCGGTTTCGTCCTTCCGCGCAGCGGACTGGCGTTGAAGCACGGCATCTCGGTGGTGAACAGTCCGGGTCTCATCGATTGTGCGTACCGCGGCGAGATCAAGGTGGTGTTGCTCAACACCGACCCGACCCACGACTACCACGTTCGTCGCGGTGATCGCATCGCCCAGTTGGTGGTTCAGGCCGTCATGGAAGTCGTGTGGAACGAGGTGCGGTCGTTGGAGGGCGACGATCGCGGGGGCGGTTTCGGACACTCCGGTCGCTGAGGTCGCGGATCAGGCCGCCGCGCGCATCGAGGCAACCTCGTTGGCGATGAGTTCCCGAACCCGGTCACGTAGAACAGGGATGTCGGCTTCCGTCATTCCGGCGGTGTCGATGGGAGCCAACACGCGCACCTCGGCGTTGGAGTCCCCGAGACGCCAGTCGTGTTTGCGAAGTGCGGAGCGCGTGCCGTGAACGACCAAGGGAAGTACCGGCGTTCCGGTTTCGATGGCCAGGCGGAACGCGCCGTCCTTGAAGGCCCGCATCTCACCGTCGGCGCTTCTCGTGCCCTCCGGAAAGATCATCACGGACATCTTGCGATCCAACCAGGACTTGCACACCTCCAGCGCCGCCGAGCCGCTCGATCGATCCCCACGAACCAACGAGATGTCGCCGGACATCTTCATCATCCATCCCACGAGCGGGATGTTGAAGATGGACTTCTTGCTCAGCCACTTCATCTCGATCTTGAGATGACTGATGAGGAGCATGTCGACGAAGCTCTCGTGGTTCGAGACCATCACGTAGGGGTTTCGCTTGTTCTCGGGCAGCTTCCCACTGGTGTGGAACTTCCACATCGGAGTGAGCACCTGATGCACGACGCACAAACGTCGGAACACGTATCCGGTGACGTATCGACCCTTGTCGAACGGAGCCGTGACGATCCGCACGACGGCGACCAACGGGGTCCAGACGATGACGATGACACCGAGAGCGAACCAACTCCAGATACTCAGCAGGCTTCGGCGCATCGTCCATGTTCGCACAGACGAGGTGGTCGCAAGCATTCACGGAGGGAAAGGCTCGGGTGCTCGTGACCTAGAGTTCGGTCGACGGGATGCCTGTCGGAGGAGTTGTCATGTCGAACGTCAGTGGATTTCCCGAATCACATCGAGTTCCCGAGTTGTTCCAGGCGGCACTGGCCGTGCAGCGAAATGCCTACGCTCCCTACTCGCACTTTCCGGTCGGCGCCGCGATTCTCACACCGTCGGGGCGAATCCATGCCGGTTGCAACGTGGAGAACGCGGCGTATCCCGTCGGAAGTTGTGCCGAAGCCGGCGCGATCGCGGCCATGGTGGCGGCCGGGGAGACCGAGATCGTCGCGCTTCTCACCATCTGCGACAGCATCGAAGTGGGAACGTGTTGTGGAGGATGTCGGCAGCGCGTTCGTGAGTTCGCCGCACTCGACACCCCGATCTACGCCTGTGGCCCCGACGGAGTCCGGGCCGTGTTCACGATGGAGGGATTGCTCCCGACGTCGTTCGGTCCCGACAACCTGAGTGGCTTCGTCTCGTGACCGCGTCCGTCGCGGCGCGGGTGCTCAGGTTGATCGATCTCACGAATCTGTCCGAGGACTGCACCGAGGACGACGTGGTGGAATTGTGTGCACGGGCTCACGGCGTGCACGGATCCGTCGCCGCGGTGTGCGTGTGGCCACGATTCGTCAGCCGTGCCGTGAAGGAGCTGGCGGGCACCGGGGTCAAAGTCGCCACCGTCGTCAACTTTCCTCGGGGCAACGACGGCGTGGACGAAGTTCTGGGATTGGTGGAACATTGCGTCGGCGAAGGTGCCGACGAGATCGACCTCGTGATCCCGTACGAGAAGTTGCGTGATCAGGTCGATGGTGACGGTGATCGTGCCGTGGTTCATTTGGTGGCCAAGGTGAAGGAGTCGCTGCCCGCGGACCGCCTGCTGAAAGTGATCCTGGAAACGGGTGAACTGCGCGATCAGGTTCTCGTGGAACGCGCCGCGCGATTGGCGGTGGCCTCGGGCGCCGACTTCATCAAGACGTCCACCGGCAAGACACCCGTGTCGGCCACGCCGGAAGCGGTGGAGACGATGTTGACGGTCCTGCGGGAGTCGCCGCGCATCGATCGTCGCGTCGGCATCAAGCCATCGGGCGGAATCCGTTCGGTTGCCGAGGCCGCCGGATATC